>NZ_JAASHD010000015.1:0-78502 GCF_019734375.1 Clostridium sp. K04 | reverse complement strand
TTCCCATAAAAATTGCTCCCTCTATAGTAATGACAGTTTTATTATTTTAACTGTCTACTATAAAGGGAGCATATCATAATGTTACTGTTTTTTTAAACATAATTATTATATTATTATGTAATATATTTAGAAAATATTAATAAATAATGCTAATAAAGTATGGTAAAATAATATTACTATTTTAGTAGGGAGGATAAGAAATGAAAATTAATTGGAATAATAAATATGCAACAATTTCAATATATGCTTTTTTGGTTATTTGTGGTAGTATTCTTTTATATTTAGGAATATCGCAAATTAATGAGATAAAGTTAGTTATAAGTGATTTCATAGGTACATTACAACCATTTATTATAGGAGGGTCATTAGCTTATATATTAAACTTTATTTTAAAGTTTTATGAAGAATATGTTTTATCATATAAATGGTTTAAAAATTTAAAGAAAAATGGTAAAAGGGGAATTGGAATATTATTTACATATATAACAGCTACAATAATAAGTTACTTATTTATTCAATTTGTACTTCCACAATTAATTGATAGTATAGTTGGACTTGTAAATAATATACCGCAATATTTAAATGATGTGACTAAACTTACTAATGAAGTTGTAGGAAATATTAATTTACAACCAGAGTATGTAGATTTAATTACTAGCAAATTAGGAGAAGCAATTAATTATATTATAACTATAGTGAGTAATTTACTTCCTGTAGTTGGTAATTTTATTGTAGGAGCAACATCAAGCATTTTAAATATAATTATTGGTATAATTATATCAATTTATATTTTAATAGATAAAGAAAAGTTCATGGCTTTAGGTAAAAAGATTACTTATGCACTATTTTCAGAAGAAAGAGCAAAATTTGTTTTAAAATTAGCAACTAAAAGTAATACGACTTTTAGTAGGTTTATTGGTGGGAAAATTTTAGATTCAGCTATCATAGGGGTATTAACATTTATTATATTAACAATTTTTAAAATGCCATATGTATTATTAATTTCAGTTATAATTGGTGTAACTAATATAATACCATTCTTTGGACCATTTATTGGTGGGATTCCAGCAGCAATAATAATTCTTTTTGTTTCACCAATACAAGCATTATGGTTTATTGTTATAATAATTGTTATTCAACAAATTGATGGTAATATAATAGGACCTAAGATTCTTGGAGATTCTATTGGAATCTCTGCCTTTTGGATATTATTCTCATTATTAGTAGCTGCAAAATTCATGGGATTTGTAGGAATGATAATTGGAGTTCCATTATTTGCAATATTCTATTCTATAATAAAGGAAATAGTAGAAGATAAGCTAAGTAAAAAGGGGTTACCTGTAGAAACTGATAAATATAAATAAAAAATGTATAGAATTTTGAAAGGTGTGTATACTATTATAATGTAAAGACAAGAAGGGTATATAAACAGTAACCAAATTTTATTATTTTGTTGTTATTTTTGTTTAGACCTTTCATATATGGAGGAATTATAAATGACAGACAAAACTTTAACATGCAGAGACTGCGGAAATGAATTTGTTTTCACTGAAGGAGAACAAGAATTCTACAAGGAGAAAGGGTTCGAAAATGAACCAACAAGATGTGCTGCTTGTAGAAAAGCTAAGAAACAACAAAATAATAGAAGATAATTATATCGTATTGTTTCTTAAGAGTCATAGATTTAAATCTATGGCTCTTTTAATATAAAAATAAAACTATCTTGAAAAATGATTTCCAAGATAGTTTTATTTTTATTGATTAAATGATTTAATTAATACTGAATTAAGAGCTTGATCAATATCTTTATGACTAACTAAACTAACAAGAGATTCATTTAATCCTTCTGCAGTTCTTAGAAGTTCAAATGCTTGATCGCAATTTCCACTTTTTCTTTCGATTAAAGCAGAATAATAATAAGGTTCAATAAAGTTAACATTTTCTTTTATTAAATAATCAAACTCTTTTTTTGCTTCATCAAACTTTTCAAGCTTAAAGCAGATTTCTGCATAATTTGATTTAATAATGTTATTGTCAGAATTGAAATCCATGGCTTCAGTTATGTATTTTTCAGCCTCAGTAAATTTTCCAGAACCTATAAGTAATGATGTTAAAGTTTCATAAATATAAGTATTTTTATTATCTTTTATTAAGTTTTTTAATAGTGTAATACCTTCTTCTTGAGAATTTGTTTTCCATAAAACTATAGCCTTTGTTATTTCAAGATTTAATGATTCACGTGGTTTTATATTTTTATGTTTTAGGTTTTCGTTAATATATTCTCTAGCTAAAGAAGCTTTTCCATATTTTAATTCACAAATTAAATAATTAGAAATTATAGGACCATTACAGTAGTTTGACATAGCCGCATCCCTATAGCATTCTAAGGCTGTTTCATAATCTTCTAATTTATATGCTTTCATACCCTTATAAACTTTAATAAAATACCCTTTTGTTATTATTAAATAAATTAATAATAATGATAAAAATAGTAAAATTGCTAATTGTAGTCCTAAAAATACTGAAGATATTAAAGAAACTGCAATAATAAGAATTAAAATAAGATTTGTTTTGTTTAAATTCTTCCCCATATAAACCCCTCCATTATATTGTATAAATAAAATATATTATAATATTTAGGTTAAATTTAGTATAATAATCTATTATAGTATTATTATACATTATGTAAATAATTTCACAAGTCATTAATAAAAAGTTAATATCTTGAAGAAAATATTATAGGGCGTATAATTATAATAGCGAAAATATAGAAAGGGAATTAAGATATGAGAGTAATGTCCTTTAACTTAAGAAGTGATTTTATTTTAGATTTTAAGAATAGATGGGATAAGAGAAAACATATAGTATATGAAGTTATTGATAAATATGATTGTGATATTATAGGAGTCCAGGAAGTAACAAATAAAATGTTTGATGATATAATAGATAACTTTAAAAGTTATACAATAGTAGGAAGTGCAAGAAGTAAAAAGTATTTTTCAGAAAGAAATAATTTATTTGTAAAAAATAAAAATAAAATAATCAAGCATAATACATTTTGGTTATCTAAAAGTCCAGATAAGGTAGGAAGTCAGCTTTGGTATTCATTATATCCTAGAATATGTACTACTGCGGTGGTTGAACTTGAAAATGGAGATAAAGTAAGGGTTTATAATACTCATCTAGATTGTTTTTTACCTCAAGCAAGGGATTTTGGACTTAAAAAATTGTCACAGTTTATTGATAAAAATCGCAAAGAGGAAAAACTTCCTGTGATAGTTATGGGAGATTTTAATGCAACTCCAGACAGTAAAATTATTAAAAAGTTTGCGGCTGGTGAGTATAATACAGATAGGTTTGTAGCTGTTCAAGAAGTTAAAAGGGAACTGTATAAAAAGTCTACTATGAGTAAATTTAAAGGTAAAGAAAATGGACTTCATATAGATTATATATTTGTAAGTGAAGATTTAGAAATTGTAGATGTAGATATTGTAAAATATAACGACAATGGAAGTTATCCATCAGATCATTATCCATTAATTGCAGATATAAAAATAAAAAAGTGAATAATTGAATAATAAAAAGCAACTTTATTATAAATATATTTTTAGGATTATTAAAAATATATTGTAATGAGTTGCTTTTTATAAGTTAAATAAAAGTTAAGTAATTTTAAGATATGTAAAAAGTAGCAATATAAAGTTAATAAATGTTAAAAAATGATATTTCATAAAAAAGTTAATATATAATTCATTTTGTAAGTAATTACAAGGGGGATTTTAAAATGATAAAAAGAACTAAAAAAATAATGTCAGCAATAATAGTTGCAATGATGGTGGTTACAACAAACAGTTATAATGTATTTGCAGCAGATGATGACAAATGGACAGAAGCAACTAAGGGAGAAGCATGGGATGAATGGTGCGAAAGATGGGAAATAATAAAAACAGATTGGACACAACTATCATTAACACCAGGAGCTGATGCAACACAATTAAATTTTGCTTGGTATTCGGTAATTGGAGAAGAAAATCCGATTGTTAAGGTAAGTAAAAATTATGATATGAGTGATGCAAAAATTTTTGAAGGAAATCAAAGTAGTGCAGTACCAGGTTATGTTTCAAATAAAGTAACAGTAACGGGATTGGAGGAAAATTCCAAATATTATTATAGTTATGGAACTAATGATAATTGGAGCGAAGCCATAGAATTTAAAACTCAAAGTACTAACAAATTTGGTTTTATTTTAGTAGGGGATCCGCAAATAGGATCATCAGCAGGTAATATTGCAACTGGTGAAACTACAGAACAAGGTCAGGATAATGCTACAAGAAATGATACTTTTAACTGGAATAATACAATTAATAAAGCTTTAAGTTTAATGCCAAATGCTAGCTTTATTTTATCTGCTGGTGATCAAATACAATCACGAAACAAAAAAGCAAATCAAACAGAAGCCTTAGAATATACAGGAAATGAAGTAGAATATGCGGGGTATTTAAGTGCTGATGCATTAAGCTCACTACCAGTTGCTACATCTTTAGGAAATCATGATGCTGTAAGTGGTAACTATTCATATCATTTTAATAATCCAAATGCAAGTTCATTAGGAGCAATGAGTAGTTTAGGTAGTGGAATTAATGGAGATTATTATTATAGGTATGGTAACACATTATTTATTATGTTGAATACTAATAATACTAATACTGCTGAACATGAAGCATTAATGAAGGAAGCAATTGCAGTAAATGAAGATGCTACTTGGAGAGTGGTTACTTTACATCAAGATATTTATGGTTCAGCAGAGCATTCAAATGAGCCTGCTATTGCAGAATTAAGATATAAATTAGTGCCAATATTTGAAGAAAATAATGTTGATATAGTATTAACTGGACATGATCATGCTTATGCAAGAACTCAAATATTAAAAGGTGGTAAATTAAGTGAAGGGTTATCATTAATGGATGAAGATAAATTTGATGAAATTGCAGAAGAAGAATATAAAAGTGGAATACTTTCAAATGATGAAGAATATTTGTCATATTTATCAACTATAGAAGATAAAGATGCTGTTGTTAATGATTTAAGTGTACGAGGTAATAATATTTCTAATCCTGATGGGATATTATATATTACTGCAGGTTCATCTACAGGTAGTAAATATTATAATAATTTAGCAAGACAACAAGCATATATTGCAAATAGATGGCAAGAATATGCTCCAACTTTTAGCACTATTAATATTGATGATGTAAGCTTATCAATAAGCACATATAGAACAGATACAATGGAGAAAATTGATGAAACAGTTACGCTTGTAAAATCAGTTAAGTATGGAAACTTAGTAGAAATAATTGAAGATGCAGAAGCAAAAGTTGAAGAAAAGGATAATTATACTTCATCAACTTGGGAAGCTTTTGAAGCAACACTTCAAAATGCACAAAAAATTGCAGAAGAGTCAAATATAAATGAAGAAATCGTTACAGATGCTTATGGTAATTTAAAAGCAGCAATAGATCAATTAGTTTTAAGAGGGGATGTATCAGAATTAGAAAATGAAATTATTCTTGCAGAAAAGTTAGTAGAAAATGCTGTGATTGGAACAGAAGAAGGTCAATATCCTGAGGAGGCTAAGGAGGGTTTATTAGTGGCAATTAATACTGCTAAAGAAGCATGTTATTCAGATAATTCAAGCCAAGCAGTTATAGACGAAGCCTTAACAACATTAAAAACAGAAATTGCAACATTTGAATCTAAAGTAATAGTTAAGAATTCATCTACAGATACTAATAATGGAAATAATGACAATTATAATAATGGCAGTGGAAATACTAATAATGGATCAAGTAATAATACATCAACTCCAACGAAGAAACCTAATACAGCTGTGAAAACTGGAGATTTATCTAATGTATTAGTTTATAGTATTTTATCATTAGCTGTTGTTGGATTAGCTGCTTTAGGATTAAAGAAAAGAAAAGTATTGTTAAATAATATAAAAGATAAAGTGAAATAAAAAATAGGGGGTTATCTCAAAATAATCAAAATAGTATTTAAAATATTTTGGGATAAACTCTACTTAAATGGAGGAATATCATGGTAGCAGGTTTATTAAGGAGGAAGAAAAATATAAATAGTAAAGTTATTACATTTTGTTTTTTAATAATATTTTTTATATTTTTATACTTTTTTAATAACATTGAAAGGGTAGAGTTAGTAAATAGTTCAGGAACAAGTTATGTAAAAGCTGTGGTTAATGAAATAGTAGAAGATAATATCCAAGAGGATGGTTCTAGAATTGGTTATCAAAAGGTAATGTTAAAGGTATTAAGTGGAAAATTAAAAGGACAATTAATAGAAGGAACAAGCTTTGCAGGATATTTATATGGGGCAGATTGTACTGTTGGAATGAAAGTTATTGCAAGTATAAGCAAATATGAAGATAACGCTTCAGCAGCAGTTTATAGCTATGATAGATCTAATATTATTTATATATTTGTAGGATTATTTTTACTTATGCTTTGGATTATTGGGGGCAAAAAAGGATTTAAGTCAGCAATAGGATTAGTTTTTACGTTTATATGTATAATTTACCTGTTTTTACCTATGTTATATAAAGGATATTCTCCATTTTTATCAGCGGTAATAGTAATAATATTAATAACAATTGTTTCTTTGTATCTTATAGATGGAATAACTAAAAAATCAATTTCGGCAATGATAGGTACCATAATAGGGGTAATAATAGCTGGTATATGTGCAGCTGGCTTTGGTTATGTGGCAAAAATATCTGGTTATAATGTTTCTGAGGTTGAAGAATTAGTATTTGTAGCAAATAATACAGAGCTAAAGGTTGGAGGTATATTATTTTCAGCAATACTTATTGCATCATTAGGAGCTGTTATGGATGTAAGCATGTCAATTTCTTCAACACTTACAGAAATATATAACCATAATAAAAATATTGGAAGAGTGGAACTTTTTAAGTCAGGAATAAATGTTGGAAGAGATATGATGGGAACTATGTCCAATACATTAATATTAGCTTTTACTGGAGGCTCAATAAATACATTAATTTTAAATTATGCTTATGCTCTAAAGCATAATCAAATTATCAATATGTATGAAATAGGTATAGAGATAATGCAAGGGGTATCTGGAAGTATAGCCATAATATTATCTGTTCCGTTAGTATCAATTATTTCATCTTATTTTTTAACTTATGGAAGAAAAAAGTCATTAAGAAGTAAAATTAATTTGGACTCAATATTAGAATATAATTAAGTTATACACATGTGGTTATTGATTTTAAGGGGATATAGCTATTATATGTGCAGTATTAATAAGAATAATGAAAGTGAGAAAACACCTTATAGATTTTTAAATCTTAAGGTGTTTTTAGTTGGGAAAAATCAAATGTTTTCGTAACTATGAAATAAAATAATAAAAAATAACAAAGTACTTGAAATAAAATTTCAAAAGTGGTAATATAAATGTACAAGATGTAAACGTAATCAAGTTTAGTGGGGAGGATTTAAGATATGAATACAATAAAATTAGAAAATTTAACAACAGAAAGTAGAAATAGTAGTTCTTTAAATATCGATAAGGTGTCAACATTAGATATGGTAAAGATTATTAATAATGAAGATAAGAAGGTTGCTTTAGCAGTTGAGAAAGAATTAGTGAAAATTGCAGAAGCTATTGATGGAATAGTAAGTGGAATGCAAAAAGGTGGAAGATTGATTTATATAGGAGCTGGAACATCAGGAAGACTTGGTATATTAGATGCTTCAGAATGTCCACCTACATATGGTGTATCTGAAGAATTAGTTCAAGGAATTATAGCTGGTGGAACTGAGGCAATATTTAGGGCAAAAGAAGGCGCAGAAGACTCTAAGGAATTAGCAATTGAAGATTTAAAATCAAAGAATATAACTGAAAATGATACAATAGTTGGACTAGCTGCATCAGGAAGAACACCTTATGTTATCGGTGGATTAGAATATGCAAACAAAATAGGAGCATTAACAGTATCAATAACGTGCAATGCAAATTCAGAAGTAGCAAAAGTTTCAAAGGTATCAATAGCTCCAGTAGTAGGTGCAGAGGTAGTTACTGGTTCAACGAGAATGAAAGCTGGAACTGCACAAAAGTTAGTATTAAACATGCTATCAACTGGAACTATGATTAAGCTAGGAAAAGTATATGGAAATTTAATGGTAGATGTTAGAGCTACAAATAAAAAGTTAGTTGAAAGAGCAAAAAAAATAGTTTGTGAAGCTACAGGGGTAGATAGGGAAGTAGCAGAAAAAGTATTAAAAGAAACAAATTATGATGTTAAACTGTCAATATTAATGATACTGACAGGATTAGACATAAATGAGGCAAAAGAAAAATTGTCACAAAATAAAGGTTATATTGCTAAGGCAATGGAAACTATTTAAAGTATATAGGGGGAGAGAAGATGACAAAGCAAGGAACTATTACAAACCAAGAAATAGCTAAGAAATTGGTTGAACTTGTAGGAGGAAAGGAAAATATTAAAGCAGTTGAAAATTGTATGACTCGTTGTAGATTAGAGTTAGTTGATTTATCAAAGGCTAAGATTGCTGAGATTAAGAAGGCAGAGGGAACTTTAGGAGTGGTCGAAGCAAAAGGTCAATTACAAGTTATTTATGGACCAGGTAAGGTTAATAAGATAACAGAAGAAGTGAAAAAAATAGTAGGAGTAAAGATAGCTATAGGAGAAGAAGCTGTTAAAGCTACAAAGGCTAAACTAAAAGAAAAAAATGATACAAAATTTAAAAATATACTTAAAAAATTAGGAAATATATTTATTCCTTTAATACCATTATTCGTGGCATGTGGACTAGTACTTGCTGTAAATAATATAGCTGGAGTTTATTTTGGAGATGCATATAAGACAACTAATGCAGCTCAGATAATAGGGTTAATAGGTAATGCAGTATTTTCAATTTTACCAATTTTAGTAGGTGTAAATGCATCTAAAGAATTTGGTTCTCAAATGCCAATGATAGGTGGAGCATTAGGTGGAGTGATATCATCAGCAACATTAGCTAATATAACTTTATTTGGTAAAGCATTAACACCAGGGCGTGGAGGAATTATTTCAGTTATTCTTGTTGTTGCATTAGCTGTATTTATAGAAAAGCAATGTAGAAAATTTATACCAGATGTTTTAGATTTATTTGTTACTCCGTTAATAACATTAACAATATCAGTCTTAGCAGCTTTATTTATATTACAACCCGTAGGTGGAGCAATATCAGATGCTATGGGAATATTAGTTTCAAATACGATAGCTTCTGATAATACAATAGTTTCAGTGTTATCAGGTGCTATATCGGGAGGATTATTCTTACCTCTTGTTATGACTGGAATGCATCAAGCATTAACACCAATTCATGCTGATTTAATTGCGAATGTTGGATATACAATATTATTACCTGCATTAGCAGCTGCTGGTATGGCTCAAGTTGGAGCTACTTTAGCTGTTATAAGAAAAACTAAAAATGAAAGATTAAAGAAAACGGCGAAAAATGGATTAATACCAGGTTTTTTAGGAATAGGAGAACCACTTATTTATGGTGTAACATTACCATTAGGTAAACCTTTCTTAGGGGCTTGTCTTGGTGCAGCTGTAGGTGGAGCTGTGATGGCTTTATTTAAAGTTGGTGCTGTTGCGTTAGGTGTTTCAGGATTACCATTAGCTTTATTAATTGCTGATGGAAAAATATTAGTATTCTTAATAGGAGTTTTAGCATCATATGCAGCAGGATATTTCTTTACAAGTATATTAGGATTTGAAGATCCAGTAGAATAGAATTATATTAAAAGGGTGATATGATATCGATAAACATATCACCCTTAAATTATACTTAGTTAAATTAGGAGGGATTATTATGAGTTTAGGTATTTCAGTTTATTTTGGATTAGATAACACTATGGAAGAAAATATAAAATTGTTAAGTGAAGCAAAAAAAATAGGTTTTACAAGAATATTTACATCTTTACACATACCAGAAGCAAATTATGAAATATTAAAAAAAGAGGTTAATGAATTTTTTAATATAGCTAAAGGTTATGAAATGGATATAATAAGTGATATTTCTCCAAATACATTCAAATTTTTGGAGTTAGAAAATATGGACTTAGAAGGATTAAGAAATTATGGGGTTAAAACTATTAGAATAGATTTTGGATATACTCCAAAAGAGATATCTAGAATGAGTAAGAATAATTGTAATATTAAAATACAGCTTAATGCATCAACTGTAACTGAAGATTTTCTTTTAGAATTAGATAAATATAATCCAGACTATAAAAATATAGATGCACTTCATAATTTTTATCCTAGAAAAGGGACAGGTATTTCAGAGGAATGTATGTTAGAAAAGAATAAAATTCTTAATAAAAGAGGAATTAAAACTTGTGCATTTGTTCAATCAAATAACAGAAAAAGAAGTCCTCTTATGGATGGATTACCAACATTAGAAGATCATAGGGGATTAGATGTAAGGAAAGCGGCAAATCATTTATTTGCTTTAAATAATGAATCAGTATTTATAGGCGATTCTTTACCAAGTATAAAAGAGCTTGAGGATTTAGCTGATTTAAATGAAGAAGCAATAGAATTAGAGATTGAGCTTAAGATAAGAGATAAGGTTGTAGAAAGAATTTTAGGTGAAACATTTTCGGCAAGAACAGATGAAGCTAGAGATGCTATAAGAGCAGCTGAAAGTAGATTAATATTAAATAATGATATTATAAATCCTATGAATACCATTGATAAAAAATATGGAGATATTACTATTGATAATATTGAATATAAAAGATATATGGGTGAATTGCAAATTTTAAAGGTAAATCAATCAAGCGATAGAAGAACAAATGTTGTAGCATCTGTTTTACAGAATGATTTTTATTTATTAAAATATATAAAGGGAGGTAAAAAATTTTACTTTAATATTATTAACAATAAATAGGACGTGAGAATATGAATTTATTGCAGTATATAAGACAAAACTATGAAAGCTTTACAGAAAGAGAAAAGCGTATAGCTGATTATCTTCTTAATGATAATAATGATATTATTGAGATGTCTGCAAAGGAAATAGGGGATGCAACTAATACTTCAGCACCAACAGTAGTAAGATTTTCTAAAAAATTAGGTTTTAGTAGTTTAAATGAAATGAAGATAAAACTATCTATTAGTTTATCTAATAGTAAAAATAAAGAGGAGTTTGAGTATTTAGATAGAGATTTAAGTACTAAAAGTATTATTAGTGGAGTTAAGCAATCAATTCATACAATAATAGATGAAACTGTAAATTTAATAAGTGAATGTGAATTAGATAACGCTATTGATTTATTAAGTAAAGCTAAAAATATTTATGTTTTCAGTGTAGGGGTGTCAAATTTAGTTGGATTAGATTTATATTATAAGATGAGCAGAATAAATAAAAGGTGTATTGCTCATTCTGATACACACCTTCAAATTACTTCTTCAGCTTTGATGGAAGAAGGAGATGTTGCAGTTGCTATTTCATATTCAGGAGATACAAAAGAAGTAATATTATGTGCTGAAAATGCAAAGAAAAATAATATACCTTTAATTGTAATTACAAAAGCAAGTATAAATAATAGCTTAGAAGAATATTCTGATGTAACATTGCATGTACCTTTTGTTGAAAAATCATTAAGAGAAGGTGCTATGACTTCAAGAATTTCACAATTGGCCATCATAGATATGCTATTCTTAGGGATAGCACGAAGTAATATAAAAGATGTGGAAGAAAAGCTTTTAGTAACAAGAGATGCAGTGAAAAAAATAAAGATATAGGAATATAGATGTATTAAAACTAATACTAATGTTAGTGGTTCATAAATGAATTACTAATATTAGTATTAGTTTTTTTGTCTTAAAAGTTTAACAAGATGTAAACTTTTGATTAACAGAATTTTATTAAAAGATGAGAAATGAGACAAATAAACGAGTGACAAAAGATGAAGGTTGAAATGCGAGCAAAAGAAAGGAAATTAAAGGAATATTATTGTGAAACATCATAAATGGAATAAATCATTTTAAATTAAGAAAAAGAGTAATAAAACTAAAATTGAAAAAATAGTTTATAGGGTATAAAGTTTAAATCAGAGAATGATGAGGGGGGAACATTATGAAAAAAATTTCACGAGCAATAGCCAAAAGCAGAATTTTAATTTTAATAGTTGCAATAATTTTATTAATTCCTTCTGCAATAGGTTATTTTAATACAAAAGTTAATTATGATATTTTAAGTTATTTACCTGATGACCTAGAAACTAGAGAAGCTCAAAAAATTATGAAGGATGAATTTGATTGTGGATCTTTAGCTATGTTAATAGTTGAAGGTATGGAAAATAAAGATGTAGCTAAGCTTAAAGAAAAAGTATCCAATGTGGATGGAGTATCAGATGTAATTTGGATAGATGATGCACTTGATATTTCTGTTCCTAAGGAAATATTACCTTCTTTAGTAAGAGATATGCTTTTTTCAGATGACTCAACATTGATGATTGTTAAGTTAAAAGACACTGATGCAAGTGAAAGTACTGAAAAAGCAATAAAGGAAATAAGAAGTATAACAGGCAAACAAGCCTTTTTAAGTGGAATAGGGGGAGTAATAAAAGATACAAAGGATTTAGCAGATAAGGAAACACCAATTTATATTTTAATAGCAGTAATTTTATCAATAATAATTTTAAGCTTAACTATGGAATCTTTTATAATTCCTATTATTTTTATGTTAAGTATAGGAATTGCAGTAGCTTATAATATAGGATCAAATATTATATTTGGTGAAATTTCTTATATAACAAAGGCATTGTCAGCAGTATTACAATTAGCTGTAACGATGGATTATTCAATTTTCTTACTAAATAGATATGATGAAGAATGTAAAAGTCAGCCAGATAAGACTGAAGCTATGGCGGTAGCAATAGAAAAAACTATAGCATCTATTGCAGGTAGTTCTTTAACAACAGTCGCTGGATTCCTAGCGTTATGCATTATGGAATTAGGTTTTGGAAAAGACATAGGATTTGTAATGGCTAAAGGTGTTGTATTTGGTGTTATATGCACTATAACAGTATTGCCAGCAATGATATTAACATTTGATAAGCTTATTCACAAATATAAACACAAGACTTTATTACCTAAGTTTGAAAAAAGTTCTGCCTTTGTGATAAAGCATCACAAGATTCTTGTAATTATTGGTGCAATTATCTTGATACCAGCTATTATAGGAAATAATAATACGGAGGTTTATTATAACCTAGATGAATCACTTCCAAAGGATTTACCTTCTATTGTAGCTAATAATAAATTAAAGTCAGAATATAACATGATGTCTACTAACATAATTTTAGTAAGAGATGATTTAGAAGCATATAAGGTTGATGCAATGATTGATGAGTTAAAAGGTGTTGATGGGGTTACTTCAGTAGTAGGTTTAGAAGATTTACTAGGGCCTAGAATTCCTCAAAGTTTCATACCAAGTGATTTGTTAGAGAAAATAAAAAATGGTGGATATGAAGAAATAATGCTTAATTCAGAGTATAAGGCAGCATCTGATGAGGTAGAAGTTCAATTAAAGGAAATAAACAATATTGTTAAAAAGTATGATAAAGATGGATTAGTTGGTGGTGAGGCGCCATTAACAGAAGATTTGATTACAATAGCAGATAGTGATTTTAATCGGGTTAGTGTAGCATCAATTTTAGCTATATTTGTAATAATACTATTTGTGTTTAAATCAGCAATAATACCTATATTATTAGTTTTAGCAATTGAATTAGCTATTTTTATAAATTTGGGTATTCCGTTCTATATGGGTACAAGCATTCCATTTATATCATCAATAGTCATAGGAACTATTCAATTAGGAGCAACTGTAGATTATGCGATATTATTAACTTCTAGATTTAAAGAAGAGTTAGCATTAAATTCGGATAAGAAAAAAGCAATGACAATAGCACTTCAAAGTTCATCAAGATCAATTGTAACTAGTGCTTTAACTTTCTTTGGGGCAACAGCAGGGGTTGGAATTATATCAGATATGGAAATGATAAGCTCATTATGTACATTAATGGCTAGGGGCGCAATTATAAGTATGGTTGTAATTCTATTTATATTGCCAGGAATATTATTGCTTTGTGAAAAATTAATAGTTAAGACAAGTAAGTCTTTTGTAGAGTGTGTTGAAGGGGGAAAAGAGATATGAGAAAAGGGTTATCAAAAAAATTAGCATGTTTAGTTGCATTAATAACAGTTACATCAAATTCAGTAGTTTTCGCTCAAGATATAAAAAAGGATGAAACTGTTTATGTTATATTAGATGAAAATGGAAATCCGACAGAGCAAATTGTTAGTGATTGGATTAAAGGAAGTGAAAATTTAGGGCAATTTACAGATAAGTCTACATTAAGTGATGTTAAGAATGTAAAAGGTGATGAAGAACCAACTAAAAATGGAGATGAATTAAGTTGGAATATTGATTCTAATGAACTTTATTATCAGGGTAAAAGTAATAATCAATTACCAATAACAATATCAGTTAATTATGAGTTTAATGGTAAGAAGGTTGATCCAAATGAGGTTTTGGGGGAAAGTGGTAAGTTTAAGATTTCTGTTAATATAACTAATAATCAAAGTAAGACAGTATTTATAAATAATGAAAAGAGAAATATTTATTTACCATTGTTAACTGCAGCAGAACTTACTTTATCTAATAGTAACTTTAGTAATGTGGAAGTTAGTTCTGGTAAGGTTATTAATGATGGGAATAATTCCTTAGTAACATTTGTAACAATACCAGGATTAAAAGAATCTTTAGATTTGGGAGATGTATTAGATGACTTATTAGGTAGCAGTAGTATTGATTTATCTGATTCATTTGAAATTACAGGTGAAACTAATAATTTTGAGATACCAGCGATAATGGTTTTAGCTACTACATCAAGTGAAGATATAGATGAAATTGAAGGTATTGATAGTTTGGATGATTTAAGGACATCATTAAATGATCTACAAAAAGGTGGAGAAGATTTATTAAGTGGATCTAAGGAATTATTAGATGGACAAACAGAATTAGCAAGTAATTATTCTATATTTAATGCAGGAGTAGGAACATTAAATAGTGGAGCTATTGAACTTAGAAATGGATTAAATACTTTAAATGGAAGTGTTCCAACATTACTAAGTGGAGTAAATTCATTAAATAGTGGAGCAGGTCAAATTAAAGAGAATTATGATAAATTTGATGAAGGAGTATCATCATTAGCAAGTGGTGCAAGCACTTTAAATAGTGGAATTAATACTTTAAGTGGTAGTGTACCAACATTATTAAGTGGAGTTAATACATTAAATAGTGGAGCAGGTGAGTTAAAGGATAAATATACACAATTTGATGATGGAATATCATCATTAGCAACAGGTGCAAGTGCTTTAAATGAGGGGATTAATACATTAAATGATAGTGTACCAACATTGAATAATGGAGCAGTTGCATTAAATTCAGGTGTAAGTGAATTACAAGGAAAATACACAGAATTTGATTTGGGAGTATCAAGTTTAGCTGATGGAGCTAAAAATTTAGATGAAGGAGTATCTAATTTAGAAGAGGGATCAAAAAGTTTAAATGAAGGTGCTACAGAATTGAGTAGTGGACTTGGAACTTTAAAGTCTTCACAAGAAGAATTTACTTCTAAAGTTAATGAGTATGTAGGAGGCGTAAGTAGTTTAAATGAAAATTATGATTCAATAGATAGTGGTATATCATCTGCATTAAGTGGTATGACAGAATTAAATAATGGATTGCAAGGAGCTGGAGATGGAATTGGAAAGCTTCAAGATACTACAAGTAGCTTAAAGCAAATTGCAGAGTCGATTGATACAATGGCTACATCAATTGAAAAAATAGATCCTACTCAAGCAAAAGAGCTTAGAGAATATAGCGCTAAAATTAAAGCAATTGCAGATGGTCAAACCGAAGGATTAACAAATTTATCTTCTGCACTTCAATCAGGAGCAAGTGGAGCAAATGAGCTAGAAAATGGTTTAAGAAATTTAGCTAGTGGATCTGCAGAAGTTAAAGTTGGATTATCGCAATTATCATCAAATGGGGATTCTTTAAATGCAGCAGCACAAGCTATAAGTAATGGAATAAGCTCAGCATATGATGGTAGTAAGTCTTTATTAGCAGGAACATCAAGCTTGCAAAGTGGTGTAGGTAATTTAAAGAGTGGAAGCAATACATTGTTAAATGGGGCTAATTCATTAAATGATAATTCTAAACTTATAAATTCTGCCATGGGAGATTTATCTAATGGAAGTCAAAAATTAGCGGCAGGTACAGGAGTTTTATTAGATGGTACAACAGCTTTAAGTGAAGGAAGTAATACATTGTTAGATGGAGCTAATGAATTAAGCACCAATTCAAAGTTGATAAATTCCGGAATAGGATCAATATATGATGGAACAAATCAATTATCAAGTGGAGGTAAGACGTTAGCTGATGGAGTAAGTGATTTAGCAATAGGAAGTAATCAATTATCAAATGGAGCTAATGAATTAAATACAAATTCAAAGAAGATAGATTCAGCATTAGGTGCACTGTATGATGGAACAAAGGAGTTAGTTAGTGGAGGAAAAACATTAAGTCAAGGGGTAAGTGCCTTAGCAACTGGAGGTAAGACATTAGCAGAAGGTACAGGAACATTAAAAAATAACTCAGAAAAGATTTTAAATGGAACAGAACAATTAAAAAGTGGAACACAATCATTATATGAAGGTGTTGATAAGCTAAAGAATGAGGGATTAGACAAAATCAATGATTTAGGAAGTGAAGCTTTAGATAGTATCGATGGATTTAGTCAAGCAAAGGATGAATTAGTGCAAATGGCAAAGGATTATGGTGTTTATTCAGGATTAACAAGTGATATGAAAGGATCTGTTAAATTTATAATGAGAAGTGATGCTATTGAAAGTTCAGATATTGATAAGACAACAGATGATTCAAGCACTAAGAATACAGAGAATAAATCAGATAAAAGTGATAAGTCATTAATTGATAAAATAAAGGGTCTATTTAATTAGTAAGTTTTATTATTAAGGAGCATGTAAATTAATCATGCTCCTTATATTTTAAGAAATTTTTTCTTTTTTAAACCATTTTAAAGCATTTCTAAGCTTAATTGGATTACCATACATTAAAGTACCTAATCTATAAATCTTAGCAGATGCAAGAGCTGTTAAGATAGTTGAAGCTAGTAAAATAATAAATGAAATTACAATTTCAAAATTAGATACAGTTCCCATTGCAACTCTTATTAGCATGGTCATTGAAGAACTAAAAGGAATAAATGATGCAATTTTGATAAGTAAGCTATCACTATTTGATAATCCAAACATACTTATAAAGAATACAATAACGAAAATCATTGTTATAGGTCCAATACTAGAACTTATATCTTCTGTTTTAGAAACTAATGCTCCTAAAGCTCCAAATATAAATGAATAGAAGAAGTATCCTAAACCACCAAATATAATAAAAGTTAATAATATATTTGATGGAATTTTAAATATGCCATCTAAAAGGCCGTTCCATGCTTTACTATTTAGGGAATAAGTTATCATTCCAGAAGCAAGAATTACTCCAACTTGAATAAAACTAGCTAAAGCTGCAGCTATTACTTTACCAAAAATAAGGCTATTGCTATTTGCACTTGTAACTAAGACTTCAATGGCTCTATTGCTTTTTTCAGATGTTACAGCAACTGCAATAAGTTGTCCATATAATAAAATCATCATATACATTGCAAAAATAAAGATGTATACATAAAAGAAGTTATTAGCACTGTCTTTTCCAAGGATAGTAACATCAGAATCAAATGAGGGATGTATGACAGATTGTAAATCATTTATATTTAAGTTATGTTCATTTGCATAAACTTGTTGGCCTAAGCTTGATAATAGATTTTCAAAAATCATTTGGTTTGTATCTGTAAATCCTGAATTATTAACTAAATATGAATATTTAGTTAAGCTATCAACTGAAAAACCAGCTTCTACATTTCCTAATTTAATTAATTCTTCGGCTTCATCTAAACTAGTAACCTTTGTCCATTTAGAGTTTAAGAAAGCTGATTCAAGAATATCTAAATTTTCAAAAATATTATTATTATCTATTATTACAAAGCTTTTTTTATCTTCTTCAGAGATTTCTTCTACAGACTCAATACTTTCTGTAGAGTTTTGGTCTAATTGAGGAATAAGTTTAGACATATTAAAAAATGAAGGTAAAGATAATCCTATTATCAATAATATAGAAAAAAGAATTGTAGTAATCATATATCCCTTGTTTTTAAAATAGTTACTTAATTCAAAGCTTAATACATTTAAAAATTGTTTCATTATTCATCACCAGCCTTTAATACAAAAATATCAGTTAATGTAGGTTCATATATTGCAAATTTTTCAATATCAATATTAGTAGTTAAAATATGTTTTAATAAGTTATTTTTAGTAGTATTTTCACAAAGTTCTAATACTAAAAAATCTTTTTTTACTTCGTAAATACTAACTAAATTAGTAAGTTGTTCTTCACATATTTTTTTTAGTTCTTCTAGAGAATAGTTACTTGCACTTAATATAAGTCTATTTTTTCCAAAATCCTTTTTTATATCTTTTAAATTACCGCTTAATGCAATATTACCTTTATTAATTATAGCTATGTCTTCACAAAATTCTTCTACATAGCTCATTTGATGGCTAGAAAAAATAACAATTTTATTATTTTGAATTAACTCATTTACTACATCTTTAAGAATTTGAGCATTTACAGGATCAAGCCCACTAAAAGGTTCATCTAAAACTATAATTTCAGGATTACAAACTAAAGTTTGAGCTAATTGAACTTTTTGTTGATTACCCTTTGATAAAGTGTCTAGCTTCCTATTTGCATATTCCTCAATACCTAGTCTTTTAAGCCATTTTAAAGTATTTTCTTTAGCTTCTTTTTTACTTATACCTCTTAATGAAGCAAGGTATATGATTTGTTCTGTAACTTTCTTTTTAGGATACAGCCCCCTTTCTTCTGGTAAATATCCAATTTGATGATTTTTAGGTATAAAAGGTTTACCATCAATTAATATTTCACCAGAATCACATTTAAATACGTCCATCAATATTCTGATAGTTGTTGTTTTACCAGCACCATTTCTACCTAATAGACCTAATGCCTTACCACTTTCAACAGAAAAAGAAATTCCGTGAAGTACTTCATTTCCAGAAAAGCTTTTTCGTATATTTTTCACTTCTAGTTTCATAATATCCCCCTAAACATAAAATAGAATTAACTACTGTTAAAAAAGTTTGAAATAAAAATATAAAACAGTAATTTATAACTTATTATAAAGTATAAAATAATTAATTGCAATAATTGTTAAGTAAATTTTAACAAAAGTTATTTAATAATAAAACATAATTAGAAAAAAATGGTTTAATATAATGAAAAAGGTTGTACAAAAATCATACAACCATGTGATAAAGTATTAAGTTTTATACAAAAAATATTATAGCAAAAATTATTGTTACAATTAGTCCGATGGATACAGGCAATAAATTTTTTCGAGCCAAATCAAAAGGGGAAACATCACAGATTGCAGCTACTGGGATTAATGCCCATGGGATTAATGTGCCTCCTCCAATCCAAATTGTACATATTTGTCCTATTGACGCTAAGGCAGAAATATTTATTGACATTGATTGAGAGAAAAGCATTGCAGATGAACCTACTAATGAAAGACCGGAAAAGCCAGATCCATCAAGACCGGTAAGTAGACCTACACTAGAAACAGTTGCTGTTGCAATTGCTTTATTTAATGGTACTGCATTAGAAAGTGCAATTCCAAGGTCGTTAATAATACCATTAGAATTGGCAGGCAATATATCTCCTATAATTGATTCAAAGCCATTTCCACCAAGATAGAAAAATGTTGCTACTGGGATAACAGCACCAAATACCTTAAAAGCAAATTGAAAACCATCTACAATATATGGAGTTATTTCTTTCATGTTATTAAATTTATAGTTTCCAAGAAAAATTATAATCAACAAAAATAAGGTAGTACCGCCGACTAAAGCGGTTGCATCGCCTCCAGTTAAAGAAAATACTATCATTAATATAATATCTAAAAGATATCCGGCAAAAACTAATAAAGCGTATAAGTTTTTTTGCTTTTTGGATAGCTTGATTATATTTGAAGCCGATTTACTAAATTCTTGTGTTGTTTGTTCAGAATAACCTTGAGAAACAGTATTTTTTTTGATATCTCTCAAAACTATAAAAAAAGCGATTACAGTGGTGGTAATTCCCATTACTATTTCTAGGGGAATAAGAGTTGAATTAAGAGAGCTAATACTAATATTAGCAGCGTTAGCAGTTAATTTAGAGGCGCCTTGAATTATAATATCACTTGATAATGCTATTCCATGTCCAAATAGATTCATAGCCATTGCAGCAGATAGCTTTGGGAGTCCAACTTTTTTTGCAACTGGAATTAAAACTGCACCGATTAATGCAACAGCAGGAGAAGGCCAGAAAAACCAAGAAATAATCATCATTGTTATTCCAATAACCCAATAAGCTATATATTTATTTTTTATTAGTTTTGATAATGGTGATACTATGGCTTCGTTTATGCCAGTTACAGATAATAATTTACTAAAAGCAGTAATGATAGATATTATTAAAATAATAGGCAATAATTCTGTTATAGCATATAAGAATCCATTAAACACGGAAATTATAGATAGTGGTATAGATTTACTGCTATATAGAGCTATTGATAAAACACCAAAGACACAAACTATAGTTATGTCCTTTTTTCTGAAAATCGATATTAGTATTAAAATTGTAAAAAATATATAAATGAAATGTATAGTTGATAAAGTCATATAATATACCTATATTTATTGTTATATTACAAGATATGAGTTTTTTCTACCTTGTGTGATTTTAAATAATAAATATAAATTATAATTAATTAAAATATTATTATGTGATAGTATAAAATGATTGTATGTGAAATTATATAACGCCAATATTGGATATTATTATATTTTATTATAATTAACAAGTAAAAGTTTACAGAAAATATACAAGTTATTAATGTAAAAGATGATAATATATAATTATAAAAGACTTAAGATAAATAAAAGTAGGAGGATAAAAATGAATATTTGTATTATAGGTGCAGGAAATATAGGAACATATTTAGCTGCATATATTTCAATGAAACATGAAAATAAGGTTTGGTTGCATACTTCTAAACCAGAAGCATTTAATGATACTATTGCTTTAATTGAAGAGGAAAAAAATATAACACATCATATAACTTTACATTGTATAACAAGTAGTTATGAGGAGGCTGTTAGTAATGCTGACTACATATTAATTACATATCCTTCATTTATGATGGAAAAGACAATAGAATCAATACTTCCTTATTTAAAGAAAGGCGCAGTTGTTGGTGCAATTCCAGGCTTTGGTGGAAAAGAGTATTTAATAGATAAGCTTTTAGATAAAGGATGTATATTCTTTGGAACTCAAAGAGTACCGTCCATTATTAGACTTGAAAAGTATGGCGAAAGTGTTTTGTTAAAGCAAAAAAATCCATTTATGAAAATTAGAGTTATACCAGGAGAATATTCTGAAAGGGTTGCTAAAGATATGAGTAATTTTATAGATATTCCATGTATTCCGTTAAATTCATATTTAGCAATAACATTATCACCTTCTAATCCTACTATGCATCCTTCAAGATTATATGAATTATTCCATGATTATGTTGAGGGAGAACATATTTATGAAAGAAATCCATATTTTTATGAGGAGTGGGGAACTTTAGCATCTACAGAGTTATTAAAATTAGATGAGGAGTTAGAAGCAATTTTTAATGCATTTAACGAAAATGGTGATTTTGATCCTAGGGATATTGAAAAAATAAAGTCAAGATATAATATAAATACTGCAGAAGAATTAAGTGAAAAGATAAATACAGCTCCTGGATTTATAGGAATTGATTCTCCTATGGTTAAAATAGATGGGGGATATATTCCAGATAAATCTTCAAGATATTTTATTGAAGATATAAAATTTGGTTTATGTATTTTAAAATCATTTGCAGAGATATTAAATGTTGATACACCTGAAATAGATAAGATAGCAACATGGGGACAAAAGTTTTTGGAAAAAGAGTATATAGTAGATGGTAAGCTTAAAGGAAAAGATATTAATGAATTAACAATACCACAAAATATGGGAATTAATACTAAAGAGGAATTAATTAATTATTATAAAGGACTATAATAGTTATTAATATTATATCTATATTAAGTATTAATGTAGTGATAAATTTGATATAATTAAATTATGGTATATTACTTAGGGATAATGGGAGGAGAAATATGGATGAAATTTTTGAGCAATTAATTGAATGTGATAAGGGAAAAGGAAGAGTTAAGATATTACAAGGATTAGCTATGATATTAGTAGTATTATCAGCATTCTTTTTATTATCATCATTAGTTATTGCAATTGTTATGTTATTATTAGCTATAGGAGCTTTTATTTTAAGTTATTTAAGTTATGTTGAATATGAGTATGAGTTGTATAATAAAACTATTACTGTAACTAAAATTTATAATGAAAGTAAAAGAAAAATAGTTGCTAATATTTCAATGGAAGATGTAAGAAAAGTTTATGAAAGTACTAATAATACCAATAATAAAAATAAAGTTTCTTATTATAATTCTAAAGTTAGTGGGTTAAACATTTTTACATTTGAAATGAATGATAATAGAATAATAGAGTTAGCTTTGAATGAAAAGCTAAAAAGAAGAATTTCTACAGTTTTTGCATTGAAAATAGTAAGACAGTTTTAGTAGATAATTTAAGCTTCTATATATTACTCTAATTTAATATAGAGTAAATATAGAAGTTTTTTTATTGTTAATTTATAAATAAGAAGCATATAGGAATAATAATAACATAATAAGATTATAAGAGGTGTATTTTTATGAATAATAAAAATGATATTAACAATAAAAATAGTGAAGGTTTAATTGATGGAGTTATAATTTGTGAAGAAGAGGAGAAAAAGTTAATTCATGGAGATAACCCTAAAGAAAAAAGAGGAATTGAAAATATATTTAACTTTCCAAACTTAAATTAATAGTTATAAAATAATTACCCACTTTAATTTATATCAAGTGGGTAATTATTTTTATATTAAATTGCTTTATTAAGTTCAATTACATCTGAATAGAAGGTCTCTTCATTAAATTCACCTTCTTGTTTTGCAACAATAGTAGTACAAATAGCATCTCCTGTAACATTAACAGCAGTTCTTGTCATATCAAGAATTCTATCAATTCCCATGATTATTCCTATACCTTCTACAGGAAGTCCTACTGAATTAAGAACCATTGATAATGTAATAAGTCCAACTCCTGGTACTCCTGCAGTTCCTATAGAAGCTAGTGTTGCTGTTAATATAACTGTAAGATAAGCATTTAAACCAAGTTCAATTCCAAAAGCTTGAGATATAAATACAACTGCGACCCCTTGCATTATTGCAGTACCATCCATATTTATTGTAGCACCTAATGGAACTGTAAAAGATGATATCTTTTCAGAAACCCCCATTTCATTATCAAGAGTTTCGATGCTAAGAGGTATAGTTGCATTAGAAGATGATGTAGAAAAAGCAAAACTCATTACAGGGAAAAACTTTTTTAAGAATGTTAAAGGATTTAATTTTGTAAACACCTTTAACATTGACATATAAGTTATTAAGCATTGTAATACTAATGCTAACATTACTGCAAATATATATTTTAGCATTGGAGCAAAGGCACTCCAACCAATGTTAGAGAATGTTGTAGCTATTAAACAAAATACTCCAACTGGAGCAGCTTTCATCACTATCATAGTCATTTTCATCATTATTTCGTTAAATTCACTAAAGAAATTTGCAACAGTTTTAGCCTTTTCATTAAGCATAGCAAGTATGATTCCAACTAGAATTGAAAAGAATATAATTTGCAACATATTTCCATTTGCTAATGCCGAAATCGGATTTGTTGGAATTATATCTAAAAGAACATCTGATACAGAAGTTGCTTCACTTACTGTAGTTTCAGCAATTTCAATATTGCTCATATCAAGGCCTATTCCAGGATTAATTAATTTACCTACACCTATAGCTAAACTAATAGCAATAGCAGTTGTAACAAGATAAAAAACTATAGTTTTTACACCGACACGTCCTAATTTTTTAGTATCTCCTATTGCCATACTTCCACAAACTAAAGAGCAAAATACCAGTGGCACAACTAACATCTGCATTGCTCTTAAGAATCCTTTTCCTATGACTTTAAAAACACCATTAATTAGTATATCATCTCTTATTATTCCAGGTGGAACTATACCATAAAGAATTATACCGCAAATTGCTCCAAGTATCAGTCCAATAAAAATTTTTGTTGTTAAACCTAATTTTTTTTTCATATTAGCCCCCTTATTTTTTGGAAAAAATGAATTATTTTTTTAAAAAACTTGCATTTTAAATAAATTTTACCATATAAAATAAAATCATACAATATGATTTTATAAGGAAAATGGGAATTTTTTTTAGAAAAATAGTGAAAAAGTTTAATAAATGATGAATAAAATTAAATTAATCCTTCATTTTACTGAATATAAAGTGAAAGGATAAATGAATAAATTTTTATAAATGGTCAAAGATAAAAAATGGTGATGTTTATGTTTAATTTAATTTATATATTATTAGGAATTTACTTAATAAAAATTATAAGTATAAGAATAGTAAGGGATTATAAAAAAATAAGAGGTAAAGAGAAGGGTGAATTATTTAGTTTTAGAAAATCTATTGTAGGTAAAATAAAAGAAGCCTTTAGTGAAGGAAACAATATATTTATTTATAGAAATAGTAAAAATAATAATAAAGAAGTTAATAATATACATGAAGAAGATTGGAATTTAAAACGTCAAGATGCATTAGAAAAAGCCAAGTATAAATGTGAAGAATGTGGTAACATAGCCAACCTCGGTGTATATGAAAATAATGTTAATAGTAGTAATGATGAGTTAATTGTCTTATGTAAAAAATGTTATGAAAAGAATATTAATGCAGTAAAGCTACATTATGAATAAAGAGTTATAGTCTCCTTTAGAGGCTATAACTCTAATAATTATTTGCTAAAAAGCTCATAATTAATTTTAGAACTATCTACTCCCAGTTCAAGCAAAGTACTTTCTACAGCCTTCATGAATACAGGAGGACCGCAAAGATAGAAATCTGAATCTAAGTTAACATTATCTTTTAAATAATTCTTATTAACATATCCAGTAAAGTTATAATCTATTCCTTCTTTGTCACTATCTAAAGGATTTGAATAAAATACAGTATTTTTAATACCTTTAATTTTAGCAATAGATTCTATATCATTCTTAAATGGATGCAAACTAGAGTTTTGAACGGCTTGAATAAAATGAATATTATTCCTAGTTGAAGATTCTTCATATAGCATTGCTAAAAGAGGGGTAACACCTATTCCACCAGAAATTAAAACAATATCATTCTTTTTATCTTTTACAGTAAATACACCCATTGGGATCATAGCTTCAATAGAATCACCTATATTAAGATTCTCATGTAAATAAGTACTGATTAAACCACCATCAATTTTCTTTACACTTATTCTATAGGTATCATCATTAGGAAACATTGAAAGACTATAAGTTCTCATTATATCTTTATATTTAGGATTATCTGTTTTTATTTTAAAGGGTAAAAATTGTCCTGCTTTTGGTTTAACAAGTTTACCACCATCTTTTGCTTTAAAATAAAAAGAAATTATTGTAGGACAAACTTCAACTTTATCAACTAAAATCAACTCTCTAAAATCATTCCAAGACCCATTAATTATATTACTCATAAATATCCTCCTATAATTTTATTATTAACTAATAATTATTATTATCTAATAAAAAGAAAAGTAAGTCAATATATATTAAGTATATTTTTCCAAAAACACTTTTATTATAAATAAAGTAGAGAATAATTTTATGATGGTAATTGCTATTTATAATTTATTTTGATTTTTGAATGTGTTAAGGTGAATTTAAATTATATATGAGAAGAGATGTTTTAAAAATAGACAATAATAAATTAATATATTAGTATAAATTTTAAGAGTTATAATAAATAAACAAGATGGAGAAATAAAGAAGTGAAAAATAGATTTTTAATAGGGGAAGTATCAGAATATTTAGGAGTTTCAAGAGATACATTAAGATATTATGATAAAGATAATATTTTAAAGCCTTCAATCATAGGGAAAAATGGTTATCGTTATTATACAATAGAAGATATTATTAAATTAAGCTATGTTATTGCTTTTAGAGAAATTAATATATCTATAAAAGAAATTAAAGATATTATTAATAACTGTACTCTTGAACAATTAAAAAAAGTTCTTCAAGATAAAGAGTATGATATAGATAATAAAATTTTAGAGCTAAAAAAGTTAAAGAAAACTGTTAGTAACTTTAAATATGATATAGAGAAGACTATAAAATTATTAAATAAAATAGAAATTGTTAATTCACCTATTATATTCTATGAAGAACTAGCAGATGGAATGGATTTAAAGACTTATAAGATAATGGATAAGTTTAATAGTTATGAATACTTAAATGAAGTTACATTTTCATCTGTAATAAAAAAGGAGTTTTTTAAGATAAATAAAGTTGAAAATAATATAGTTTATGCTATTAGCGGAATAGTTTATAAGAGTGACTATATAGGAAACTTGATAGATTATAAATGTTTCAAATATGATAAATGTATTCATAGTATATTTAAAATTAATATTGATATTACAGAGGAAAGTATAATGTATCTTAAAAAATATATAGATGGTAATAATATAGAAATTATAGGCGATAGTGTAGCAAGATTTATAACTTTTGAAAATAAGAATGATAAAACTACTGATTACATTGAAATATGGATTCCTATTAAATAAAAATATATTGACCTTGGAGTTACTCTAAGGTTTATTATTTTTTAGGAAAGGAAGTGAGTACTATGGATTTATCATTAGGAAAAGAAAATATAGGGAAGCTATTTGTAAAATATTCAATACCATCGGTTATTGCTATGATAGTATTTTCAGTATATATAGTTGTAGATGGCATATTTGTTGGAAATGTAGTAGGTTCTAAAGGATTGTCAGCAGTTAATATAGCAATGCCGTTCTTCGGAGTAGCAATGGCAATTGGGATAATGGTTGCTATTGGGGGAGGGACTATTACTAGTATTGAGCTTGGTAAAGAAAATAAAAAAGAAGCAAGAAAGACTTTTAGCTTAGCATTTTACACACTAACAGTGATAACATTATTTTTATCGGTGTTTACCATTATTTTTGCACCGACTATAGCAAAAATTTTGGGGGCTAGTGATGATTTGGTGCCATTAGTTGTACAATATTTACGAGCATTATGTTTATTTTTGACTACATTTGTAGGGAGTTCTTATTTAAGTAGTGGACTTAGAGTTATGGGAAAACCAAATCATGCTATGATAGCAGATATTATTAGTTCACTACTAAATATACTATTAGATTATATATTTATAGTGAAGTTTGGTTTAGGATTAGTTGGTGCAGGCATAGCATCAGGAATTGCATTTACAATTGGATTTTTATTTGCTTTAAGTCACTATTTAAAAAAGGACTCTATATTAAAATTTTGCAAAGTTGAATTTGATTTTAAGAAAATAGTAAGAATATTTTATAATGGATCATCAGAAGGTATAACACAGTTTGCAGTTGCTTTTTCAACTTTTATATTTAATATTGTATTAATGATTAGAATTGGAGAAATGGGTGTATCTGCTTTTTCAATAATTCTCTATATAGCTTCTTTAGTCATAGCTATATTTTCAGGAATATGTAATGGGATTAGCCCTATAATTAGTTTTAATTATGGTGCAAATAATAAAGATCGAATAAATAAAATTTTAAAAATAGCAATATCAACAATAATCATAATTGGAATTTCAAGTACTATACTTATGATATTTGGAGGAGAAACTCTTATTAAAATGTTTAGTAAAGGTGATGCGGAATTAATTAGAATTACTGCAGAAGCTACTAAATTATATTCTGTTGCTTTTGTTTTTAATGGGTTAAATATTTTGACATCAGCTTACTTTACAGCACTTGAGGATGCAAAGACATCAGCTATTATATCCGTATTAAGAGGAGTAATTTTAATATTAATATTTATAATAATTCTACCTATAATTTTGGGGGATATTGGAATATGGTTAACTGTTCCAGCAAGTGAATTGGTAACAGTATTTATAGCTATTAATTATATGAAGAAAGCAGATTTGAAAATTCAGAAAATGAAAATAGCATAATTATCATAGTTGAAAGTTGAATATAATCATAAAAAAGTACCACAGGTTAATGAATTTAGTGTTAATGTGGTGCTTTTTTATTTTATATATAATTAATAAAATAAAGTAAAGATTAAAAATTAGGAGTGATATTGATGAAAATTGGGGTAATAATGGGTGGAGTATCATCAGAAAGAGAAATAAGTTTGAAATCAGGGGAACAAGTAATAAAACATTTAAATAAAGATAAATATGAAAAAATAATTCCTATAACAATAAATTCAAAGCAAGAGGTTATAGAAAAAATAAAGGGAATTGATTTTGCTTTTATTGCTCTACATGGAAAATTTGGAGAAGATGGAACTATCCAAGGTGCTCTTGAAACTATGGGAATACCATATAGTGGATGTAAGGTGTTGCCAAGTGCTATATGTATGAATAAAGGATTAACTAAAAGTCTAGTAAAAACTGTTGATGTTGATACTGCAAAATGGATTATAGTTAAATCTGTTGAAGAAATAGATTATAAAAAAATAAAAGAATTACAGTATCCTGTATTTATTAAACCTAATAAAGGTGGTTCAAGTGTTGCTACTTTCTTTATTAGAAATGAAAATGAAGTAGAAGAAGCAGTAAGAGAAGGATTAAAGTATGATAATGAAGTAATGATAGAAGAGTATATAAATGGCGAAGAGATAACTTCATTTGTATTAAATGGAGAAGTTTTTCCTACGGTTATGATAAAATCACAAAATGGTGAATTCTTTGATTATAAATCTAAATATGAGGAAAATGGAGCAAAAGAAGAAGTAGTTTTACTAGAAGAAAAGCTACAAGAGAAAATTAATAATATATCAAAGAAAGTTTGGGATATTTTGGGTTGCAATAGTTATGCACGAATTGATATGATAATAAGAGATGAAGTACCTTATTTACTAGAAGTAAATACTCTTCCAGGAATGACAACTCAAAGTCTTATTCCTAAAAGTGCAAAGGTGCGAGGATTAGAATTTAGTGACCTATTAGATAAGATAATAGAGTATTCACTATTTTAGGAGTTGAAAGTTAATGATATTTTCTAAAATTGATTTTAATGATGAAGAACCGTTATATGTACAAATAGAAAATTATATAAAGAACATGATTACTAGTAATCTTCTTGTTTCAAATGGAAAGCTCCCTGCTACCAGGGAGCTTTCTAAATTACTTGGTGTTAGTAGAAACTCTGTAATAACTGCATATGAAAATCTTGAAGAGGAAGGTATTTTATATACAGTAAAAGGAAGGGGGACCTTTGTTTCGCAGGTTAAATCAGTAAATGAAGATGGATGGAAAGTCGCTTGGAGTCAGAGAGCTAATGATTATGGGAAACTTGCAGAAAAATTAGATATTGTAAAAAGTGAAATACCTTGGGAGAAAAACTTAATATCTTTCAAAAGCATCTCACCTGATGGTGAATTATTTGATATGGAAGAGTTTAAAAAAGCATTTCTAAATAGAATTTCAATAGAAGGGCATAAAATATTAAATTATGGATATGCAAAGGGGTATAAGCCACTTATTGAATATTTTTTAAAGTACATGGAGGCAAAGGGAGTAGATACAACAAGCAAAGATATTATAATTACTAATGGATTTACAGAAGGGCTTGAAATGCTTCTAACTGCTTATACAAATAAAGGTGATAAAATTATTTGCGAAAATCCAACACATAATACAGCTATTAAAATTATGAAAGTTCATGGATTAGATGTTATAGGAGTTCCTATGACTGAAGATGGAATAGATCTTAATGAATTAGAAGAAAGCTTAAAAAATAATGATATAAAGTTCGGATATTTAATTCCTTCATATCATAATCCAACAGGAATTGTAATGAAGGGTGAAAAAAGATATTCTGTTTATAATTTATTCAAAAAGTATAATGTTCCTATAATTGAGGATGGATTTAATGAAGAACTTTTATATAATAGTACGCATGTATCTCCAATTGCTGCTCTTGATAATGGGGGAAGTGGTGTTATTTATATTGGGAGTTTTTCAAAAATATTATTTCCAGGAATAAGAGTAGGATGGATCCTTGCAGATAAAAATGTTATTGATATATTAGAAAGTGTAAAAAGGTGTAAAAATATTCATACATCATTTTTAGATCAAGGTATATTATATGAATATTTACGTTCAGGATCATTTGAAAGGCAAATTAAAAAAGTAAGAAAAGTATATAAGGAAAAATATGAGCTTGCTGTAGAATGTATTAATAAATACATTAATCCAACATTTATATGGGGTGAAGGCGGATTGCATATTTATATTGGAATAGAAGGAGTAGATTCTAGAAAGCTTTTAGATGAGTGTTATAAAAAGGGAGTTATATTTACTCCGGGCGATATATTTTCAGTTGATTATAGTTGTAAAAATACTTTAAGGCTAGGACTTTCTAGATTATCACTTAATGAAATAAAAGAAGGAATTAAGATTATTGGAGAAGTAAGTAAGGAATTACGAAAATAGTTTATTATTAAAAAGAGTGAGGATAAAAAATATGAAGTTAATAATTCATGATTTAAGTAAAGAAGATTTTAATAATATTTCAGAGAATTTAAATGAAGAGGATATTATAATTTGTAAAGGAAAAAGAATAAACAAGTGTATTAGGTGTTTTGGCTTTTGGATAAAAACTCCAGGAGAATGTGTTATAAAAGATGATTATAATAAAATGGGAGAAAAAATTGCTAGTTGTGATGAACTTATAATAATAAGTGAATGTAAGTATGGAATGTATAGTCCATTTATTAAAAATATACTTGATCGTAGTATAGGATATATACATCCTTATTTTACAATAAGAAATAATGAAATTCACCATAAAAGTAGGTATAAAAAGCAAATAAATATGAGAGTGTATTTTTATGGTGATAATATATCTCATGAAGAAAAGGAAATGGCTCAAGAATTAGTTAAAGGAAATGGCATAAATTTAAATACTAAAACTAGTGATACTATTTTTGTAAAAAATATATTGACAATAGGAGGTACTTTGTAATGAAAATAATGATGATAGATGGTAGTCCAAAGGTATCTAAAAGTAACTCTGAATATTTTCTAAATATATTAAGTGATTTTATTGAAAGCAAAGATATAGTTAAATATAAATTATCTAAAAAAGTAGATTATGAAGATATTATAAAGGAGATTAATACTATTGATACATTAGTATTTGCATTTCCATTATATGTAGATTCATTACCTTCTCATGTTTTAGAATTTTTGATTATGCTAGAAGAGAATTTTAAAGATAATCTAAAAGGAGTTAATGTATATGTTATTGCCAACTGCGGCTTTTATGAAGGTAAGCAAAATAAAATAGCACTTAATATAATGAAATGTTGGTGTAAAAAGATGAATATAAAATGGGCACAAGGAATTGGTATAGGGGCTGGAGAAATGATGGGAGGATTAAGGAATGTACCTATGGGTAAAGGTCCCAATACTAATTTAGGATTAGCATTAGATAATTTGGCTAAAAATATAAATGAAAATAAAAGTGGGGATGATATATTTACAACACCAAGTATGTTTCCAAGGTTTGCATTTAGACTTGCAGCAAATAGATTTTGGATAAGTAAAGCTAATAGAAATGGATTAAAGAAGCGAGATCTAAATAAGTGTATAGTAAAACAATAATAATATATAAGAGGTAAGGAAACTAGTCTTACCTCTTAAAATTTGTTTTGCAAAAGTATAATAAAGATGATATTCTATTTAATTGTGAAATAAGATGTTAGGGGGAGATGAGTGGATGAAAAACAATATGACAAATGATATGACTAAAGGTAATCCAACAAAATTAATCTTACTATTTTCAATACCTTTATTAATAGGAAATATATTTCAACAGTTTTATAGTATGGTTGATACTATAATAGTTGGTAGATTTGTTGGAGTAGATGCATTAGCAGCTGTTGGAGCAACTAGTTCAATGGTATTCTTAGTTAATGGATTTGCAACTGGATTATCTAGTGGGTTTGCAGTATTAGTTTCTCAGAGGTTTGGAGCTAAAGATGAAAAAGGCTTACGTAAAGCGGTTGCAAGTGCCATTACATTAACTGTAATTTCAGTAGTGGTAATTACAATAGTTAGCTTATTAGGAGCTATGCCTTTATTAAAATTAATGAATACACCTGAAAATATTATAGGTGATGCATATTTATATATAAAAATAATTTATGCAGGAGTTGTAGCAACGGTTGCATATAACTTAATTGCAAGTATATTAAGAGCATTAGGAGATAGTAAAACACCGTTATATTTCTTAATAGTTTCTTCAGTATTAAATGTAATTTTAGATTTAGTATTTATAATTAACTTTAATATGGGAGTTGCAGGTGCTGCATATGCAACAATTATTTCTCAAGGTGTATCGGCAATACTTTGTCTAATATATACATATAAGAGATTTACTATTTTAAGACTTAAGAAAGAAGATTTTAAAGTTAAGAAAAGATACTATCATAAACATTTAAAAATAGGAATTCCAATGGCGCTTCAATTTTCAATAACTGCAATTGGTATAATGACAGTACAAGGAGCATTAAATGTATTTGGTTCTACTATTATTGCTTCATATACTGCAGCTTCGAAAGCACTTCAACTTGTTATGCAGCCGGCAATTACTTTTGGTGTAACTATGGCTACGTATTGTGGTCAAAATCTTGGTGCTAAGGAGTATAATCGTATAAGAGAAGGCGTAAAGGCATGTACTAAAATTTCTATTATTACTAGTATTATTGCGGGAGCAGTATTAATATTCCTTGGTAAATATTTTGTTATGATGTTTATAAGTAATCCAGATGCAGAAATACTAAAATATGCTCAACAAGTGCTTGATATATCAGCAATATTCTTTATACCTCTTGGATTAATATTTATATATAGAAATGCACTTCAAGGAATAGGGGATTCATTCGTTCCAATGATGGCAGGAGCATATGAGCTTATTGCAAGAGCTGTAGTAGCATTTACATTACCAAGATATATAGAGTTTTTAGGAATATGCTTAGCGGATCCAGTAGCTTGGCTTGCAGCGGCAATTCCATTAGGTATAACTTATTTTAAGAGAATAAATCATTTATTAAAGCATGGAACTATAAAAGTTTAATATGTAGTTAAAAAATGTTACAATACTTTATTTAGTGTTGTGACATTTTTTTTATTAATTTATCACATATTATTATGATTAGGTATTTAATAAATATAAATTTATCTAAAAGGAGTTTTTAAGCGAAGGAGAATATACATAAGTAATGAGTTTAGGTTAAATTATATAAAATTGTAGCAATCTCTATGTTTTTAGCGTATTATGAAGCGTTAGATAACTTTTTGAGAGGAAAAGAAAATTGAGTACATTTGGATCAACATCTAATTTAAACGATATATTAAATGACTTAAATGATGGTGAGTTAGAAGAACTTTGTGAAAATTATTGCGGTAGCAATAGCGATACAGAAGGAACAAATGAATTTTTGGCTTGTCAATTATTAAATTTACTACAGTGTTATGGACAAAGATTTATGAATTTAGTATTATTTCTAATATTCTTATATGCTTGGAATAACCAAATGACTAATTGTTATTTTATGAACTCAAATTGTCAACTAACAAATGCTATCAGTGATTTGTTAGAAGATTGTTTGGACAAAAATTGTAATAATAAGAAGTAGTAAGAGAAAGAATAGCAGAAATGTTATTCTTTTTTGATGAGTAATAATACATAGTAATATAAAATGTATTTCAATAATAATTTGTAACATTAATGTAATTTATACTTAGAGGTTTGATTATATATTTAATAAGGAGTTAAAATTTTAAGGTTTAGTTTAAGAATATAATTTGGAAAATATAATTTATTAGGGGTGGGAATTTGGCAAAACATGATTTTGGAATCATTGAAAGATTTGAAGATGATAAATTGTATAGTGATTATGAACCTGAAAAGTATAATTGTATTTCTGTTAGTGATGATTTAATAGAAGAAATGATAACAGAATACTTGGAGGAATTGGGAAATTTAAAAACTTATTTTCATATGAAAAAACATCCTGCACTAGGACTAGATTATTGTGGAACTACAATTATACCACCAGGTTCATTAAAAGAATTTAGAAAAATAATTACTACTGCAAATAAGCAATTTAAATCAAATGAACTTGAAAAATTAATTATAAAAATTAATCTTGCAATAAAACAAAATAAGCATTTAATTCATTATGGTATATGATAATAAAGGAGATTTAGAAATAGATTTCCTTTATTTTTTTGCGATATTTTAAATATAAAATTCTAAAGCATAATTTAAAATATATTTTAAAAAAGATAAGCAGCAAAATAATTAATGAGTTAGAAGAAATAAGTAATGATATTTAAAGGTGTTTGGTAAGGAATAAAGTTATAAAATGAGATAATAAGAGAATTTGTTTTATACAAATTCTTTTATATTTTTAAATATATACTAAATTAATTTAAATATACAAGATAATAGTTCAGAGGAACTTTCTACTATGAAGTCAGCTCCTGATTCTTCTAATTCTCCATCTTCTGCATATCCAAATGTAACTCCAATACTTTTAATTCCTGCTTCTTTAGCTCCAATTATATCGTGCATGCGGTCTCCAATCATAATTGATTCATTAGGTATAGCATTTAGCTTATTAAGCACTTCAAGAATTACTTCAGATTTTTTTGATCTTGTTCCATCTAATTCACTTCCTAAAATTAAATCAAAATATTTATCTAAATTATACTTTTCACAAATAGGAATAGCAAAATGAGTTGGCTTACTAGTAGCAATAGCTAGTACAAATCCAGCTTCTTTTAATTTAGATAAAACTTCTTCAATACCTTCAATTGCACTATTTTCAAATAAACCAATAGTAGAATAACGTTCTCTATAATACTTTATTGCAAGCTCAGCCTTTTCTTTATCAAAGTCATAAAAGTCCATAAATGAATTTAATAAAGGTGGACCTATAAATTTAAGAAGATTTTCACAGTTTTCTTCAATTCCCAACTTGCTAAGAGCATATTGTACACTTTTAGTAATACCTTCTTTAGGATCAGTTATTGTTCCATCTAAATCAAATAATAAGTATTTTATCACAGTTTAAACCTCTCTTTTATTAAAAATTTCGTATAGAGTTATAATCGAGCAAATCATTAAATATCATTTTAGCACCAGCTAAATAATCATAGTCAGAACTAGAATCAGAAGATTTAAGCAATGACCAAGTGGCATTATAAAATTTCACTACGAAAAGGTAATCTAATAATTTTTCATAATGTTGTTCAGTATATTCATTAAAATATAGTTCTAATAAGTTTTTCCTAGATCTTTCATTAAAAAACCAAGATATTGTTGCTAAATCAAAAAATACATCACCCATAGAAGAGTATTCATAATCTACAAAATATATATTATCTTCAGTTAAAATAATATTTGAAGCATTTAGGTCATTATGGCAAAGACCTATTAAAGGATTTTTACTAAGCTTTACTTCTAGATTATTTAAATGGTTTAGTAGTGTATCTATAGATTTTGGTAAGGGAAGATTCAAATCATTGCATAGATTGATTCTTTTTCTTATATGATTAAAAGGGTTAAAATATTTTTGGCATTTTAAATTATGAAAACTGTTTAAAGCAACAGAAAGTTTATGTAGAAATTTAGTTGAAGAAAAATCATTTAAGGAGGGCATGGTACCATTAATCCAACTGCTAATCATATTACCAGTTTCAGTAGAAAAGTAATATAAATGTGGAGCTAAATTTATTTCTATAGCTTTATTTATTATTGATAATTCACTTTTTCTATCGGTATGTAAATAATTATGAGTGCAAATTTTTACAAAATAATTATTGTTATTATAAGAAACTTTATAATTTTCGCTACTAAGTCCGCCTATTTTTTTTATAGATGATATGTTTAATTTATTCCATTTCATTTCATTTTGTAAAAAGTTAATTATAGTATTGTTCATATTGTTCTCCTAAATGAAAAGTTGTTTAATATATGATTGTTGACATTTAAACAAATAATAAAGTATTATAACAAAAAAAGAGGATGTTTTAAATAAATAATTGGGGTGAAACAATGAGAAACGAAAAATTAGAGCTTAAAAAAATTATTAATGATATAACAGGATTAAATGAAGATGCTATAGAAGAAGCTAGGTTAAGAGTTAATTCGCTTGCAAAACCTTTAGGGAGCTTAGGTAAATTAGAGGATATAGCAATAAAGCTTGCTGGAATTACAGGTAAGATAAAAAATTCTATAAATAAAAAATGTATTATTATAATGTCATCAGACAATGGGGTTGTAGAAGAAGGAGTTGCTTCAGCACCTCAAAGTGTAACACTAGCACAAACAATTAACTTTTCAAGGGGAGTAACAGGAGTTGCTGTACTAGCTAAAGAAAATAATTGTGATTTAAAAGTTGTTGATATAGGAGTAAATACAGATATAAAAATTCCAGGGGCTATAGATAGGAAAATAAGAAAAGGAACTTATAACATAGTTAAGAGACAAGCTATGAGTTATGATGAATGTATAAGAGCAATAAATATAGGAATTGAAATGGCTAGGAGTGCTTATGAAGATGGATATAACATATTAGGTGTTGGAGAAATGGGTATAGGAAATACAACAACAAGTAGTTCTGTTCTTGTAAGCTTAACTGAATGTAGTATTGAAGAAGCTGTTGGTAAAGGCGCAGGAATAACGAAGGAGGCTTTTGAAAAGAAAAAATGGGTAGTATCAGAAGCGATTAAAGTTAATAATCCAGATAAAAAAGATCCAATTGATGTAGTTTCTAAAGTTGGAGGTTTTGATATAGCTGGAATGATGGGAGTGTTTTTAGGAGCGGCTTATTATAAAATACCTATAGTGATAGATGGATTTATATCGGTAGTTGCAGCATTAGCAGCAGTAAGAATAAATCCATTAGTTAAAGAGTATTTAATAACATCACACTGCTCTAAAGAAATAGGTTATAATATTGCAATGAAAGAATTGGAATTACAGCCAATGCTTGATTTAGATATGAGATTAGGGGAAGGTAGCGGGTGTCCTATAGCATTTTCGGTAATTGAATTTAGTTGTGCAATGATGAATAATATGGCAACATTTGATGAAGCTGAAATAAATGATGATTATTTAGATGAAGTTAGAGGAGAAGAAAACTATATAGTTTAGGAGATAAGATGATTGTTTTAGTAGTTGGTGGAGCTAAAAGTGGAAAATCCATGTTTGCGCAAAATTTATCAAAATCGTTAAATGAAAGCTTAAAAAATCCTATAAATGGCCAGTTAGATGGAGAGATAGAAAGGGAAGTAGGCAAATTATATTATGTTGCAACAATGAATCCATATGACTTAGAAGATTTAAAAAGAATAGAAAATCATTTAAGGGAAAGAGAAGGATATGGATTTAATACAATAGAAGAAACATTAAATATGAGCAAAGTTTCAAGTCTTATAAAAGAGGAAGATACTGTTTTAATAGATAGTATAACATCACTTGTTACAAACTATATGTTTAGAGGAAAAGAATTTTACAAAGATGTTAGTGATGATATTTTATCAGGAATATTAGAAATTATTAATAATTCTAAAAATGTAGTTATAGTATCAGACTATTTATTTAGTGATAGCATTCAATATGATTGTTATACAGAAAATTTCAGAAAAGAAATAGGAGTTGTAAATAGAAAACTAGCAAAGATAGCTGATACAGTAGTTGAATGTTCTTATGGAAATATAATTTACCATAAGGGTAAAGTTATATAATAGAGGCACAGCTAAATCCAAAGGAGGAAAAATGAAAAAATATTTTAAGGGATTTTTAATGGCAATAAGCATGTTTACTATTATTCCATTACCTAAATATGAATGGGATGATGAAGGTGGAAAAAATATAATGAAGTTTTATCCTGTTATAGGATTGATTGTAGGAGTAATTTGGTATGGAGTTTTTAGAATACTAAATTTATTAGGTGCCAGCATCATGGTAACTACTGCAGTTACGTTAATAACACCATTTATTTTAACTGGAATGCTTCATTTAGATGGATATATGGATGTTTGTGATGCACTTCTTTCTAGAAGAGATAAGCAAGAAAAGTTAAGAATATTAAAAGATCCTCATACTGGGGCATTTGCAGTTATATCTGTAATTATGTTATTTATACTAAACTTTTCTACACTTCATACAGTAATAAGTAATAATATTAATGAGAGTACTATTAATAATTTTAATGGTAGTTCTGTAGGATTAATTTTAATACCTATTATATCTAGAAGTTTAATGGGATATTTATTATTGTCAAAAGAATCCATGAAGGCAAGTTCATTAGGTGCATTTTTCAAACAAGGAACAGGAAAAGTAGATAAAGTAGTATTGCTATCTGGTTTAATAATAGCAAGCTTAATTTCAGTATTCATTTTTGGTATATATGGATTAATAATGATTTTAGGAATGATTTTAATAAGTGTCTTTTTAGTTAATAATGCAGCTAAGGAATTTGATGGAATGTCTGGAGATAGTGCTGGATATGGACTTGTTATTGCAGAAGCTATTGGAGTTTTAGTTTTAAGTTTTATTTAATATTATATATTCATAATAAAACAAATTTGGTTTTAAGGAGAAAATTATGATATTAGTTTTTGGTGGAGCATATAACGGGAAAAAAGATTTTATCAAAGAAAAGTTTAATATTAATGAGGAGGATATATTTTATTGTAGTGATGGTGAAATAGATTTTTCTAAAAAGGTTATTTGCGGACTTCATAAATTTACATATAATAATACATTAAAAAATAAAAGTTCACTTGAATATATAAAAGAAAATATAAATTTATTTAAAGATAAAATAATAATTTCTGATGAAATATCAAGTGGAATAGTTCCATTAAAAAAAGAAGATAGAATGTGGAGAGAAGAAACAGGAAGATGTCTTCAATATTTATCAAAAGAATCTTCCTGCGTATATAGAGTTTTTTGTGGTATATCAACAATAATTAAAAGTTAAGAATTAAGTTTATATGCTAAGTTTAGCCAACAAAATTATTTGTTGGTTTTTCTTTTTTTAAGATGGCCATACTGTAAGTAGCATATATGATACATCAAATTTTTCTGTAAGTAAATTAGAAGAATATTATGAAAATGCTATAAAAATTACTTGTAGTAATACTTAAAACAAGCATACTTAAATTTAATAATTAACAAAACTTAGTTGTAGAAAAGATTTAAAAATGATATTCTCGTAAGAGATAATTATAAGGAGAAAAAGATGTATGAAAAAGCTGAAGGTTTATTTAATTAGACATGGAAAAACAGAAGCTAATGAAAAGCATCTGTATTGTGGAAAGACTGATATATCATTAAGTGAAAGAGGAAAAAAAGAATTATATGATATTAAAAGTACAGTAAAGTATCCAGAGTGTATTAGTTTTTTTAGTAGCGGAGCAAAAAGAGCAAATGAAACATTAGAAATTTTATATCCAGAAAAAACATATAGCGAAATTAATGAATTTTGGGAGTATAACTTTGGAGATTTTGAAATGAAAAGTTATGATATGCTTAAAGAAAATAAAGAGTATATTAAGTGGATTACAGATAAAGATGGACAAGTATTATGTCCTAATGGAGAAAGTAAGAGTCAATATAAAAAAAGAATAAAAGAAGCATTTAATAGGTTTATAGATGGGTGTTATAAAGAGAACATGAGTGAAGTAGTTTTAGTTTCTCATGGGGGAACAATAGGAACTATACTAGAAATATTTTATGATAGCAGTAAAAGCTTTTATGAGTATCAACCGGAGTGTGGAAGAGGTTATGAAATTATTTTAGAAAAGATAGATAATAATATTAAATTTGAAGAGATAAACAAAATATAGTTATAGAAAGGTTAGAAAAATGATTGAAATAATATTAGGATTTTTATTAGATTTAATAGTAGGTGATCCACAAAATCCTATACATCCAATTAGAATAATAGGATCGTTATGTAAGACAGTGGAAAAGTTTTTTAGAAGTATATTAAAGAGATACTTAAAAGTCGCAGGCTTATTAACTTGGATACTTGTGGTTTTTATAGTATTTATATTTAATTATTTATTACTTAAAGTTACATATAGAATTAATCCAAGTGTAACAATGATATTAGGATCTGTAATGATTTATTTTTGTATATCAACAAAGGCTCTTAAGATTGAAGGTTTGAAAGTTGTTAAATATGTAATTAAGGATGATATTGAAGGAGCAAGAAAGCAGTTATCATATATAGTAGGAAGAGATACAAAGAATTTAGATAAAGAATCAATATTAAAAGCTGTTGTAGAAACAGTAGCTGAAAATATGTCAGATGGGGTTATAGCACCTCTTTTTTATGCAGGTATAGGAGGGGCTCCGTTAGCATTTCTATACAAAGCAGTAAATACTATGGATTCTATGTTTGGATATAAAAATGACAAATATATTGAATTTGGATATTTTCCAGCAAAACTTGATGATGTATTTAATTATATTCCTGCAAGGTTAAGTGGGTATTTTATTGTAGTAGTATCTTTTATTTTAGGTTTAGATTATAAAAATAGCTTTAAAATTTATAAAAGGGATAAAAATAATCACAGCAGCCCTAATAGTGCGCATCCAGAAGCTGCTGTGGCAGGAGCTTTAAATGTTCAATTAGGAGGTCCAAACTATTATTTTGGAAAGCTCGTGGAAAAACAAACTATAGGTGATGATAGAGAAAAAATAGATATTAATAAGGTAAATAACACAAACAATATATTATATTGTAGTGCTGTTTTAGGGTGTATTATGGCATTAATTATTAATTGGAGTATAAATGTTATTTTTTAAGGAGGAAAGGTTATGGCAGTTCATGGTGGAAATACTGAAGAAATTGCAAGAAAATATAAGTTAAATCCAAGTGAAATTATAGATTTTTCAGCCAATATAAATCCATTAGGGATAAGTGAAAATGTTAAAAAGGCAATGATAGATGCAATTGATAAAGTAGTTAAATATCCAGATATAACTTATTTTGATTTAAAGAACTCTATTGGAGAGTTTGAAAAAATAAATACAAGAAATATTACATTAGGGAATGGAGCTGCAGAAGTAATATTTAATATAGTACGCGCTTTGAAACCTAAAAAAGCATTATTGCCAGCTCCAACTTTCTCAGAGTATGAAGAAGCAATTTTAAGTATTGATGGTGAGATAGAATATTATAACTTAAAGGAATCTAAGAATTTTAATTTAGATAATGAATTTATAGGGAATATAAAAAATAATATAGATATAGTTTTTATTTGTAATCCCAATAATCCAACTGGAGTTTTGACAACAAATGAATTTATCAAAAAAGTATTAAATAAGTCAATACTTACAAATACAATAGTTGTTATTGATGAATCTTTTTTAGATTTTGTTAAAGATAATAAGGAATATTCAAGTAATAAATTATTAAATGATTATGAAAACCTAATAATTGTAAAATCATTAACTAAATTTTTTGCAATTCCAGGGGCTAGGATAGGGTATGGATTGTGTTCAAATAAGGAAATAATGGATAAAATAAATAAGATTTTAGTGCCGTGGAGTATAAACGTTATAGCAGCTGAAGGTATAACTAAAGGACTAACAGAAAAGCAGTATATTAAAAAAAGTATAGAATATATAGAAGATGAGAAAGAATATTTATATAGTGCTTTAAAGCAAATAAAATATTTATATGTTTTTGAACCAAGTGTGAATTTCATAATGTTTAAAATATTAACTAATTTAGATTTAAAAGGTGAATTGATTAAAAGAAAAATATTAGTTAGAAGCTGTGATAATTATATAGGACTAGATAATAGTTTTTATAGAGTTGCAGTAAGAACAAGAGAAGAAAATAATAAATTGATTGCTGAATTAAAGCATATTTTATTTGACAAATAAAATTCATAAAGATATAATCATTATGAATTTTAAACCATAATAGGTGTTTTTTTAAACTTAATAGGGAATTAGGTTGAAGTCCTAAACTACCCCAGTAACCGTAAGACTGACGAAATTCATGTATAGCCACTGTATAAAAATACGGGAAGGTATGGAGAGTAGGATGAAGTTAAGTCGGGAGACCTGCCTACTATGATGATAATATTATCTTCTGAGGGTGAGATAATAGATACGAATAATAGATAATATAATTAATATGATTTGTTTTTAGATTTTAAGTGTTAGAGAATAAACTTAATAAATTATAATATTAAGTTTATTTTATGAATATTTAATGTTAAGAAATATTAAGAAATTATCAAAGTTATTATGTATTTTAGAGCGCTCTCAAATATGAAAGCGCTTTTTTTAGTTAGAAAAAATTAATAGGGTTAAAATTAGTAAAAAATATATATGAAAAGCCTAATTAATATATTACTAACTAAATTACACCACTCTAAAGTATACATTTAGGAGGAATAGTAATGCAAAAAATGAGAAAGGTTTTATCATTAGCTTTTACATTTATAATGGCTATGATGATATTTGTAGGATGTTCAAGTAAGCCTACAACGATGACAGATAGAGAAGGAAATGAATTTAATGTTCCTAGTGAAATTAATAGTATTATTTCTACAGCACCATCTAATACAGAAGTATTAGTAGAATTAGGTTTAGCAGATAAATTAGTAGCTGTAGATAAATACTCAGCTGATGTTGAAGGAGTAAGTGAAGATTTACCTAAAATAGATTTTAGAAATCCAGATGCGGAAACAATAATTTCTTTAAATCCTGATATAGTTATAGCATCAGGTCATAATAAATCTGGAGATGAAGATCCATTTGCTTTAATAAAAGAGGCTGGTATTACAGTTGTATATATTCCAAGTAGTTATAGTATTGATGGAATATATGGTGATATAGAGTTTATTGCAAGTTTAACAGGTACTGAAAAAAAAGGTGAAGAAATAATTAATTCTATGAAAGAAGAAGTTGCTAAGATAAAGGCAATTGGAGATACTATAGCAGATAAAAAGAAAGTTTATTTTGAAATTGGGGCTGGAGCAGGGCTTTATACATTTGGAAATGATACATTCTTAAATGAGCTTATAGAAACAGTAGGAGCTACTAATATTTTTGGAGAAGAAAATTCATGGATAACAGTAACACCAGAAGCTGTTATAGATGCTAATCCTGATGTTATTTTAGCAAATACTCCAGGAACTAATGAAGCAGGTTTAACTGCTGTGGAAGATATAAAAAGCAGAGAAGGCTGGGACACAATAACTGCTGTACAAAATGGAGATGTATATCAAATAGATAAAAACTCATCTTCAAGAGCATCACAAAATGTTATAAAAGCTTTAAAGGAAATAGCAAAAGCTATTTATCCAGATGAGTATAAAGACCTATAAAAATAAAATATTATTAATTTTATCAATTCCGTTGGTATTATTAGCTATATGTATTGGAACTTCCTTAGGAAGTTCCAATATTAGCATATTGGATACTTTTTCTATATTAGCTAATAAGTTTTTTAGTGTCCCATTGCTTGATGGAATTGAACCTAAGCAAGTATCTATAATATGGAATTTAAGGTTACCAAGAGTATTACTTGCATTTATGGTTGGTGGTTCTCTTGCTGCTAGTGGCGCAATAGTACAATCAGTTTTGAAAAATCAATTAGCTTCACCATATACTTTAGGATTATCATCTGGTGCTTCATTAGGTGTAGGTATTATTATAGTAACAGGAATATCAATTCCGTTTTTGGGAAGATTAACTATGCCAGTAGTAGGATTTGCTTGCAGTTTAATTACTATGATAATAGTATTAAAGTTTTCAGAAAAAGTAGATAGAGGAATGTCTAATACAACAATAATACTTGCAGGTATGGTGTTATCACTATTTTTTAGTGCTACATTAACTACTATTTCAGCTTTAGCATCAGATAAGATGGAAAGTATAACAATGTGGTCTATGGGATCATTTTCTATGAGAGGATGGAGTTATGTTAAAGCAGGTATACCTTTTTTTATTATAGGAATTTTAGGTGTATCTTTTTATTTTAAAGAAATGGATGTATTAACATTTGGAGAAGAAGCAGCAAAAACTATAGGAGTAGATACAAATAAAGTTAAAAGAAGGTTATTTTTATTTGTTGCAATACTTACAGGTAGCGCAGTTGCACTTAGTGGAACTATAGGGTTTATAGATTTAATTGCACCACATGTTGTTAGAAAAATATTTGGTTCAAAGCATGCTTATGTTATACCAATGTCTGTTGTTTTTGGTGGATGTATGATGATAATGACGGATTTAGTATCAAGAACTATTGTAGCTCCATCAGAATTACCAGTTGGTGCAATAACAGCATTAATTGGCGGACCATTTTTTGCTTATATATATTTTAAAAAGTCAAAGTAGGTGGGTATTTTAATGCTAGAAGTTAATAAAGTTAGATGTGGATATGACAATAAAGAAATTGTTAAAGGGGTAAGCTTTAGCGTTGAGAGAGGTAAAAATCTTTGCATAGTTGGTCCTAATGGCTGTGGGAAAAGTACACTTTTAAAATCAATAGCAAATTTATTAGAGTATAAAGGAAATATAACATTAGACTCTAAAGAAATAAGCCAATTAAATAGAAAAGATTTAGCAAAAAATGTTGCATTAATGTCACAAGCTAGTAATATATATTTTCCATATACAGTTTATGAAACAGTAGCTTTAGGAAGATATGCTCATTTAAAAGGAGTATTTTCAAAGATAAATAAAAAAGATGAAGAAATAATTCTTAAAAGTATTGAAAATGTAGGGTTAATTGATATTAAAGATAAACTTATAAGTCAATTATCAGGAGGACAACTGCAAAGAGTATATTTAGCTAGGGCTTTTGCACAAGATCCAGATATAATTTTATTAGATGAACCTACTAATCATTTAGATTTAAAATGTCAAATAGAAATATTAGATTATTTAAATAAATGGACGAAGGAAAATAATAAAATTATTGTTGCTGTATTACATGATTTAAATCTAGTTCAAGCTTTTGGAGAAAAGGTAGTAATGATGAATGATGGAAAAATTATAGGGTCAGGAAATCCAAAAGATGTATTAACTGAAGAAAGACTACAAGAAGTTTATGGAATTGATGTAAAAGGCTTTATGCTCGAGGTTTTAGAAAAATGGAGGTAGTATATGAAAAATTTTGTAATGTCATATAGTTGTGGAAAAGATAGCACTTTAGCATTGTATAGAATGATAAAGGCTAGCAATACTCCAGCAGCTTTACTTATAACAGTAAATAAGGGTGAAAATAGGTCATGGTTTCATGGAGTTCCTAGAGAGTTAATAGTTGATATTTCTAAATCACTAAATATACCATTAATATTAGTAGAAACAAGTGGTGATGATTACGAAATTAAATTTACTGAAAAATTATTGAAAGCTAAAGAAAATTTTAAAATAGATTCTTGTGTTTTTGGTGATATAGATTTAGAACCACATAGAGAATGGTGTACATCAAGGTGTAATGAAGCTGGAATAGAGGCAATTTTCCCTTTATGGCAAGAAAATAGAGAAGAACTAGTATACGAGTTTATAGATAGTGGATTTAAAACAGTTATAAAGAATGTAAAGCTTGAGTGTATGGGAGAAGATTTCCTAGGGAAAGTTTTAACAAAAGAAGTAGTTGAAGAAATAAAGAAAACAGGTTCAGATGCTTGTGGAGAAAATGGAGAATACCATACTTTTGTATATGATGGACCAATATTTAAGTATCCAATAAAATTTAAAAGCTTAAATATTATAAAAAATGAAACACATGGTTTTTTAGATGTAAAGGAAAGTGAAAATGAATAAGATAATGGTTTTAGGAACAGCATCTGGAGTAGGTAAAAGTACCGTAGCAACAGCTTTATGTAGATATTACAGAAATAAAGGGTTTAAAGTAGCTCCATTTAAAGCATTAAATATATCATTAAATTCATATGTAACTGAAGATGGATTAGAAATGGGAAGGGCACAGGTTGTTCAAGCAGAGGCTTGTGAATTAAAGCCTATGGCATATATGAATCCTGTTTTATTAAAGCCAAGTGGAAATAATAAAACACAAGTAATTGTAAATGGTAAAGTTCATTCAATGATGAATTCTTATAAATATAAAGAATTAAATAAGGAATTAAAAAAAGTAGTTAAAGAGACTTTTGATAAATTTTCAAAAGACTATGAGGTTATGATATTAGAGGGATCAGGAAGTTGTGCCGAAATAAATTTAAGAGAAACTGATATAGCAAATATGTCTATGGCAAAATCTGCTGATGCAGATGTAATTTTAGTAGCTGATATTGATAGAGGGGGAGTATTTGCTTCTGTAGTTGGAACTTTAATGTTACTTGAAGAAAATGAGAGAAAAAGAGTAAAGGGTGTTATTATCAATAAATTTAGAGGTAATGTCGATTACTTTAAAGATGCAATGACACAGTTAGAAGAAATAATTAATATACCTGTATTAGGAGTATTACCTTATTTTAAATTAGATATTGAAGATGAAGATAGTGTTACTGAAAGAATAAAAAATAATAAAATAGAAGATTTAGATATAGCAATTATAAGATTACCTCATATGTCTAATTTTACTGATTTTAATAGTTTAGAAATATTAGATGGTGTTAGTGTTAGATATGTAGAAAATATAAGCGATATTAGTGAACCAGATTTAGTAATTATTCCAGGAACTAAAAATACAATAAATGATTTAAGAGTAATTAAGAAAAATGGACTTTTCAATAAAATTATTGAGCTTAAGAATAAAGGAACGATGATATTAGGAATTTGTGGAGGGTATCAAATGTTAGGAGATAACATAATGGATACACAAGGAGTAGAGGGTGAAATAACAACAGAAGAAGGTTTTGGATTTTTAAGCATTGATACTATCTTTAATAATGAAAAAATAACTCAACAAACAAAGGGATATATAAAAAATTCTTGTGATGTATTAAGTAAATGTGTTGGAATAAATGTATATGGTTATGAAATACATAATGGTATAACAAAGGTTAAAGATAAAGGACAAGTATTCATTGAAAATGAACATGGACATATACAAGGTTCATTTAAAGATAATGTTTTAGGAACGTATTTACATGGGATTTTCGATGAGGGAGATTTTCTTAATACATTTATAAATTCATTAAGAATAAATAAAGGAATTAATATTTTAGATAAAGAACTAATTGATTATAAACAATATAAATTAAATCAATATGATGAATTAGCAAAACTTTTTGAGGAAAATATAAATTTAAATAGAATATTCAATATGTAATAAATAAAGAGTAATTTAAAATTTCAAATTACTCTTTATTTATGGAAGTTTAATAAAGAAAATATCTATGTAAATATTAATATAGACTTAAAATAAATATGAAATAGTTAAAATTTAAAACTTTATTTACTAATAGTTTAAATTATTTGAATAAAAAGGTGTAGATTAATAAAAAAGGAAAAATACATTGATTTAAACAATAATTTACAGTAAAATAAAATTATAAGATGATTTGAATTAATATAAAATAAATGGATTTTTTTAATGCAAAAAGGAAACGGTTCCAGCAACTATTCTAAGTTAAATTTAGGAAGAAATATTTTTTTAAAATGTTATATAAAGATTTACAATATATCTGTAAGTCATTTATATATAAAGTATATTTAAGGGGAGAGGGAAGTTTATGAAGATTAAAAAATTATTAGCTATTGCTGTTGCAACAACATTAGTTGCAGGTGCATTTGTAGGATGTGGAAGTAAGGGGGAAAGTACTGGTGATGCTACAAGTGATTCTAAATCATCAGGAGAGGAAATTTATTTTTTAAATTTCAAACCGGAAATTGCAGATGTATATAAAAAGATAGCTGAAGAGTATGAAGCAGAAACTGGAGTAAAGGTAAAAGTTGAAACTGCAGCTAGTGGTACTTATGAACAAACGTTAAAATCTGAAATTGCAAAGAAAGATGCTCCAACAATATTCCAAATTAATGGACCAGTTGGATATCAATCTTGGAAAGACTATTGTTTAGATCTAAAAGATACAGAACTATATAGTCATTTACTTGATAAAACTTTAGCAGTAACAGATGGTGATGGCGTTTATGGTATTCCTTATGCTGTTGAGGGATATGGAATTATTTATAATGATGAAATAATGCAAAAATATTTTGCTTTATCAAATAAGGCAACTGATGTTACATCTATAGATGACATTAATAATTTTGATAAATTGAAGGCTGTTGTAGAAGATATGGAAGCTAATAAAGATGAATTAGGAATTCAAGGGGTGTTTGCATCTACTTCAATGGCATCAGGTAATGCGTGGAGATGGGAAACTCACTTAGCTGATTTACCACTATATTATGAATTTAAAGACGATGCTGGGGAAAATGGAGATGTTCTTCAAACAGGATTAGATGCCAAGGAAATTGATTTTAAGTATAATGAGAACTTTAAAAATATATATGACTTGTATACTAATAACTCAGTTTCAGAGAAGGGGGTATTAGGTAATAAGAGTGTTGATGATGCTATGGCTGAATTTGCATTAGGTGATTGTGCTATGGTTCAAAATGGTAATTGGGCTTGGTCACAAATCAGCGATATCGATGGTAATACAGTTAAAGAGGAAAATATTAAGTTTATGCCTATATATACTGGTATTGATGGAGAAGAAAATCAAGGTCTTTGTATTGGTACTGAAAACTATTTAGCAATAAATAGTCAAGTTTCAGAAGAAAAGCAACAAGCATCAATTGATTTTATAAATTGGTTATTTACAAGTGATACTGGAAAAGCTTATGTTTCAGGAGATTTAGGCTTTATAGCTCCATTTGATACATTTGATGATGACGAAAAGTCAGCAGATCCATTATCTAAGGAAGTTTTAAATTGGATGAGTAAAGATAATGTAAATACTGTTCCTTGGATATTCCAAGCATTCCCAAGTCAAAACTTTAAAGATACATTTGCTGGTGCTTTACTAGAATATGTACAAGGTACTCAAGATTGGGATTATGTAGTTACTACAGTTAAGGATTCTTGGAAGGCTGAAAAGGCTCAATAATTTTTAAATAAGGCAGCATATAATATGTGCTGCCTTTATTAAAGAATAGTATTAATATTTAAGCATAAAAATTTAAGGGGGATGAGACTATGCAAAAAGGGTTAAAGAAGTATTTTTGGTTATTTGCATTACCTACATTAGTAGCTTTTGGTATAGCTTTTTTGGTCCCATTTATAATGGGGATTTACTTATCATTTACCAAATTTACTACTGTTACTAATGCAACTTTTATAGGATTAGATAACTATAAAAAAGTATTTTCTACACCAGAATTTATGAATGCATTAATTTTTACAACTAAATTTGTTGTTGTGTCAGTTATAACTGTAAATGTATGTGCTTTTGCACTTGCATATCTTTTAACTAGAAAATTAAAAGGAACTAACATATTTAGAACTGTTTTCTTTATGCCGAATCTTATAGGTGGTATAGTTTTAGGTTATATATGGTTAATTATTATTAATGGAATATTAAATTATTTTGGTGTAAATTTAACTATGGATCCTAAGTATGGATTTTGGGGATTAGTTATCTTACTAAATTGGCAACAAATAGGATATATGATGATAATATATATTGCAGGTATACAAAACATACCGGGTGAACTTATGGAAAGTGCTAAAATTGATGGTGCTTCTAAATGGATGACATTAAGAAAGATAACTATACCGCTAGTTATGCCATCAATTACCATTTGCCTTTTCTTAACAATGTCAAATGCATTTAAATTGTTTGATCAAAACTTAGCGTTAACTGATGGTGCACCAGGTAATAAAACGGCAATGCTTGCATTAGATATTTATAAGACATTCTATGGAAGAGTAGGATGGGAAGGTGTTGGTCAAGCTAAAGCTGTAATCTTCTTCTTAATTGTAGCAGTAATAATGTTACTTCAATTAAGTATAACTAGAAAGAAGGAGGTTGAAAATTAATGGAAGCTAAATTGAAAAATGATACAGAACTTAATTTAAAGTATGAACCTAAGAAAAAGAATAATGTACTTTTATATTTAATATTGATTATATTATCTATTGTATTTTTAGCACCTATTTTTATAGTTTTATATAATTCATTTAAGGGTAAATTATATATTAGTAGATCTCCATTTGCTTTACCAAACTCAACTAGTTTTTCAGGACTTGCTAACTATGTTAATGGTATAGATAAGACTGGCTTTATTTCAGCCTTTGGATATTCTTTATTTATAACTGTTGGATCAACAGCTGTAATTATATTATTTACATCAATGACTGCTTGGTATATTACAAGAGTAAAATCAAAATTTACAAGTTGTTTATATTATTTATTTGTATTATCTATGATAGTTCCTTTCCAAATGGTTATGTTTCCAATGAGTAAAGTTGCAAACATGTTAAGCTTAGATAATCCTCTTGGGATAATAATAATATATTTGGGATTTGGATCAGGGTTATCTGTCTTTATGTTTAGTGGGTTTGTTAAATCAATTCCAATAGATATAGAAGAAGCCGCAATGATTGATGGATGTTCACCGGTAAAAACATTCTTTTTAATTGTTTTACCGTTATTAAAGCCTATTGCAATAACAATAGCTATATTAAATGTAATGTGGATATGGAATGACTACTTATTGCCATATTTATTGTTAGGAACAGAATATAAGACTATTCCAATTGCAGTACAATATCTACGTGGAGGATATGGCGCAGTTGATATGGGAGCGATGATGGCTATATTAGTTCTAGCAATTATACCAATTGTAATTTTCTATTTAACATGTCAAAAACATATAATTGAAGGTATAGCAGCAGGAGCTGTTAAGGGATAAAAATATATGTATAATATAAAACCTCAAGATTATTCTTGAGGTTTTATATTATACAAAGCTTAAAGATACTAATATAACAATTATTATAGTTGTTAATATTGGAATGATAACTGAAGTAACAAATATATCTTTATAACTCTGCTTATGTGTCAAACCACAAATTGCAAGGGTGGTTATAACAGCACCATTATGTGGTAGAGTATCTAAACCGCCAGAGGATAACGCAGCAATTCTGTGTAGTATTTCCGGGGAAATTGATAAAGTTTGACTCATCTCTATAAATGTTGGTGCAAGAGCAGATAAACTTATACCTAATCCACCTGAAGCAGAAGCTGTAAGACCACAAATAACATTAACAGATATTGCTTCAGAAATAATTGGGTTAGAAGAAATATTCATTATGCTAGTTTGAATATTTGTGAAAATTGGCAATGCTTTAATTATGCTACCATATCCAACTATTGCACTTGAGTTAAGTAGAGGTAGAAAGGAATTCTTTACCCCTTCATTAAGAGATGCATTTAAATTTTTAAATTTCTTAAAATTAAGTAAAATTATATATATGATTGCTAAAACAATTGAAATTATTACACTCCATGTACCAGATACCTTATCTAAAGTAACACCATATTTATCTAAATAACTTCCATCAGTATTAGGAAAATAAAATTTAGATAATGTGAAATTAGTTATAAATATAATTAATATGGGCATTATTGACAAAATAATATTAGGTAAATTTTCATTTGAATCAATTTTATGAGTATCTTTATAATTTCCATATCCTTCACCATTGATCTTTGCTTTTTTAGCTCTTCTTGTAAGCCATAGCATACCAAAAGTAAACATTATTATACTTGCTATGATTCCAAGAATTGGTGCAGCAAAAGTATCTGTTCCAAAATAACTCATAGGAATTACATTTTGAATTTCAGGAGAACCAGGCAGAGCAGTCATTGTAAAGGTGAATGCTCCTAGTGCAATAGTTCCAGGTATAAGTCTTTTAGGAATATCAGCTTCTTTAAATAAAATATTTGCAAGCGGATATAAAATAAATGCAACAACAAAAAGTGATACTCCTCCGTAAGTTAAAAAGGCGCCAGATAAAACTATTGCAAGTATTGCTTTATCCTTGCCTAATTTATTTGTTATAAATGAGGCAATAGATCTACCATATCCAGCTTCATCCATTAACTTTGCAAAAATTGCACCTGTTAAAAATAGTGGAAAATAGCTTTTTACAAATCCAGCAAATCCACTCATATAAACTTCAGTATAATTAACCATTAAATGACCATTAAGACCAATAGAAATTAAAATAGTTAATAACCCTATAATAGGTGCAGTTATTATTGTTGAATATCCCTTATATGCTAAATACATAATTAGAGATAATGAAATTATTAAACTAATTAAGCTTATCATTTGTTTTCTCCTTACTTTTTTACTAATTTTATTATATGTACTAATTAAGAAAAGTATTATATAATGAATATCAATAGATAATAATTATTATATAATAAAAATATAATTAGTAAATAAATATTTTTATAAAGGAAACTTACTACTTACATTCGTTTGTAGAAGTAAGTTCAATTATCTAAATTAAAATTTATAATTTTACTTATAATGGAAAGGAATAAAAGAAATGAATAAAAAAGAATTAAAAGAAAAAAAGCAAATTGAAATAGAAGCACCTAAAAAAATAAAATATCAATGTTTACATACTGAAGAAGCGCGAGAATGTACATGTATCAGAAGTAAGGGCTTAGTATTAAAAAAATAATTTTAAAAGCAACATTAATTATTTTTATAACTTAATTAATGTTGCTTTTTTTTATTTAGAAGCTAAGAATATGTTATATATGGGGGTGCCCATTGTTAGAGTAAGTGTTATAACAGCTAGTCATCAGATAAATTTTTAAATTTAATATTGTTTATTTGTATAGTTTGTATTATAATTAATAATACAAACTATACAAAGGGGATAAATTATGATTATTAAATTAGATATGACTAGCAATATTCCTATTTATGTACAATTAAGAAATGAAATTGTAATGGGAATTGGAAGAGGAGAATTAAAAAAGGGGGAAGGTTTGCCAACAGTTAGACAAATGGCAGAAGATATAGGGGTTAATAATATGACTGTTAATAAGGCATATACAATACTAAAAAACGAAGGATATATAGAAATAGATAGACGTCATGGAGCTAAGGTTAGTCCATCATTAGATACAAGCAAAGAATTTAAGGAAAAATTAGAAGGTGAACTAGAGCTTATAATTGCTGAATCTGGTATAAAGGGAATTGAATATAAAGAATTCATGAAAATGTGTGAAGATATTTATAAAAATATGAATGGCTTAAATATAGCATGGAATGAGGGGTAAATATGGGGGTTTTTAATATTATTTGGGGGAGTATACCTGTAGTTGTTTTGTTATCAATGTATTTTAATTGTAGATATATGATTAAGGGAGATAAAAATATTTTAATTGGAGTAACTATTCCATTTTTAGAACTTAAAAATGAAAAAGTATTAGACATAGTAAAAGAGTTTAAGAAAGAAAATATAAAAGGTTTTATTATTGCAGCTATTTTATTTATTCCATCTTTTTTCTTTAAATTAAATTCAAATCAAATATTATACTTTTTTTTATGGTTAATTGGAGTATATATTTTTACTAGAAGTTTATTTATTAAATATAATAAAAGGTTAATGGATTTAAAACGAGAAAATAATTGGTTATTACCAAGCAAAAGATTAGTAACTATAGATACTGAAGTTACTCGTTTAAAAGATAAAATGCCAGTATCTGTTCTTTGGTTTATTCCAAGTTTTATAATCTCATTATTTCCAATAATAATTGTATTTAATAATATAAAAGAGTATGGAGTTTCACTTGGAATTGCAGCAAGTAATGCATTAATAGGTAATATAATTTTCTTAGTTATGTATAAGGTATATTCTAAGGGGAAAACGGAAGTTATAAGTGAAGATACAAATGCTAATATAGCATATAATACAGTATTTAAAAGAACATGGACAATGGGAACTATAATAGCGGCTACAATCCAAAGTATTGGTATGTCATTTATGTTTTCACTTTTCTTAAATAATAATAATAGTAAAATATTATTTATTTTATCTGTAATAATACCTTCAAGTATTATTCTTTTTGGCATATTTTATATAAATAATAAAATAAAAGAAGAACAAGGAAAAATATTAAATACTTGTACAAATCCTATTTATACTGATAATGATGAGTTTTGGAGCAAAGGTGTATATAACAATCCTAATGATAGAAGTGTAACTGTTGAAGATAGGGCAGGCTATGGAATAACTTATAATTTAGGAACTAAAAAGGGAAGAAGAATTTATTATGGTAGTTTAATATTCGCTGGAATACTTGTAATAGGGATAACAGGAAGCTTGATAAGAATTGATCATTCTAGTTTTACTTTAAATATTAAGAATAATTTTGTAAAAATAAATGCTCCAACTTATGGAACTGAGTTTAATATTGATGATATTGAAGAAATAACAATGCTAGATAGGCTACCTTCAGGAATAAGAACTAATGGGGTTGGTGCTTCAACATATAATCTTGGTAATTTTAGTATAGATGGTTATGGAAAGTGTAAATTATATCTTTACTTTGAAAATCCAAATTGTATTAGCATTAAGTTAAAAGATGGTAGATATATTTTCTTTAATAGTAAGAGTAATGATGAAACATTAAGATATTATGCTGAATTACAAAAATTATTAGAAAAATAGAGGAGAGCTTTTATATAATATATAAGAAAATAATATAAAGTTTGTCCTAAAAATAAAAAATAGTAGCTAATCCATTAAATTGGATGCTACTATTTTTTGAATGCTATATGTCGAATAAACTAAAGTTGTATGGTGTAAAATATATTGCAGTATGTTTTACATCATTTTTTATTATGTACTATTTTTCACATATTTATACAATAAAAGTGCTTTCATCGACCCATTTATATTCAGGTTTCAATTCTTTTATATCACTTGCAAGTTTAAAGAGAGCTAAATCTTTTTCTTTACATTCTAGCATAATATCAATATCAGTATTAAATAATTTTATATTTTCTAAGAAGTTTATAAAATCATGTGGATTAATAAAATCAGAATGTTTTCTATCGTTCTCCCCATTTTTAGGAGAGGAAAAGTGAAGTTTAGGGGGAAGCTTTTCATTTTTCCAAGTATCAAATATTTTAGGAATTAAGTCATATATATTATCATTAGCATTATTACAATTATGATGATGAACATCTAAAACCATGGGTAAATTTAATTCATTACATAAATTTAATGTTTCGCGTGCTGTATATGTTTTATCATCATTTTCAATAATTATTTTTGATTTGACTTCTTTAGGAAAAGTATTGAAATTAGTAATAAATCTTTCTAATCCCGCTTCTTTGCCATTTGTAGCTCCACCAACATGGATTACCATTTTACCTAAATCATATTTAAAATCATCAAACCATTCAGCTTGTCTCAATAGATTTATTTTTGTGTTTTCAACTACTTTAGGATTAATACTATTTATTACATTAAATTCATCAGGATGTGTATCGACCCTCATATTAGATTCATTTATAAGCTTTCCTACATATTCAAAATCCTGCTTTAAAAATTCTCTATGCCCCCAATATCCAACTTCAGGATGAGTTACTAATGGGATTAGTGCTGATGTAATCCTATAAAAGTGAATGTTGTTTTCAATATTATATTTTATTATTTTTTCTAAATCATGTAAGTTTGATGCAGCAACAGTTTGTAATTTTTCTAATTTTTTTGATGGAAGAACAATTTTATTATAATTTGAAAATGTTACTGTGCTAGAAGAAGTTACCTTTTTTCCTAATTTCTTTGAAATTGCAACGTATCCTAATCTAATTTTCATAATTAGCCTCCAATAATTAAGGTAATTAATAATTCTTATTTATTATGTGCAAAATAAAATAGTCATATGTTAAGAAATTAATCATAAATATTTAAATGTAATATTTATTTTCATAGCTAATATTGGTTGTAATTTATAAAATATTACACAGCAGCCAGAATAAATACAAAAAATTTACAATCACAATTTAGATTTATGATGTATAATAATATTATCGGGATTATATATAATATTAATTCCTGATAGGGGGAGAACTCTTATGTTAATAAACACACATTTAGCCATTGGCTCATATTGTTATAAAATTTGTAATGAAAAATATAATTTAAATTTAGATAAAAAGAGATTCTTACTTGGATGTATAGAACCAGACCTACACAAAAGAAAAAATAAGATTAAACACACATATAGTGTTTCAAAAGATAAGATGCTTGAATATAAAAAATACATTGAAAACAATGATCTTGATATTAATGAAGTATCTTTTATTGTAGGTAAAATTGCTCACTATATAGCAGATTGCTTTTGTAAATATCATTTAGAAGAGTATTACGGAAAGGATATGAAGGATCATTTCGTATATGAATTATTATTGCACAGAACATTAAAAAAGGCATTAAAAGAAAAGGATGAAATTTTTAATGAAATATTAAATAATATTAATGAATCAAGAGATTATTTAGAGGAATTAAGAATTAATAGAAAAGAATATCTTGATTTAGAAGAAGATTGTTTAAATGATGTTTATTTTACAATTAAAACAACTTGTCAGTTACTATATTTAACACAAAAATATTTTATAAAGATAGCAGAATCATATATTTAATAAGGCGAATTATGCACATTAAAGGTAAATAATATTACTTTTAATGTGCATTTTTTATAATTAAAACATTTTAAAAATGGCAAAAAATTCTTAAGGTGATATAATTAAAAATATAAATTTTCACATAATTAGCAAAGGAGATTATATGAAGAAAACAATAGGAGTACTAGCTCATGTAGATGCTGGAAAAACTACATTTTCTGAGCAAGTTCTTTATCATACAAAAAGTATAAAAACAAGAGGAAGAGTAGACCATAAAAATTCCTTTTTGGATAGTCATGACATAGAGAAAAAAAGAGGGATTACAGTATTTTCAGATCAAGCAGTATTCGATATAAATGACTCAACATATTATTTAATAGATACCCCAGGGCATATAGATTTTTCTTGTGAAATGGAAAGAGCTATAAGAATAATGGATTATGCAATTGTCATAGTAAGTGCAGTTGAAGGGGTACAAGGACATACGGAAACAGTTTGGAATTTACTAAGAAAGTATAAGGTTCCTACATTTTTCTTTATTAATAAATTAGATAGAACGGGTGCAGATTTAAAAAGAGTATTACAAGAAATTAATAATAATCTTTCTAAGGATGTTTGTTTTATAACGGATTTAGAAGAAATGAATGAGGAAGTAATAGAATTCATAGCTGAAAAAGATGAACTTCTTTTAGAAAAATATTTAAATGATGAATATGAAAATAATTTATGGGGAAATAAATTAAGGGATTTAATAAGAGAAAATAAAATATATCCATGTTTTAGTGGTTCTGCACTTCAAGATGAAGGTATAAGAGAATTTTTAAATGTATTAGAAGAATTGACATCTACTAATTATGATTCAAGTTGTGAATTCTCAGGGATAGTAAATAAAATACGATATGATAGTAATGGAACGAGAATTACATTTATTAAAGCATTAAGTGGTAAACTAAAAGTAAGAGATGAAATAGAAATTTCTAAAGCAGATACAAATATAAAAGAAAAGATAAGTAGTATTAGAATTTATAATGGAAATAAATTTATTACTGTAGATGAAGTTGAAGCAGGTGATGTTTTTGCAGTAACTGGTTTATCAACAGTAAATGCTGGAGATGGAATAGGTATTTTAAATAATAAAGTAAATTTTAATATGATTCCAACTTTAATGTCTAGCGTTATATATGATGAATCATATAATGAAAAAGAAGTCTTAAAGTATTTTAAGATATTAGAAGCTGAAGACCCTGCATTAAATGTGTTATGGAATGAAACGCATAAAGAAATTCAAGTTCATATTATGGGTAAGATTCAATTAGAGGTTTTAAAAGAAATTGTATATGAAAGATTTAATTTAAAAGTAGACTTTGGGCCTTGTGAAATAATGTATAAGGAAACTATAACAAATGAAGTAAGAGGTTATGGGCATTTTGAACCATTAAAGCATTATGCAGAAGTTCATTTAAAACTTGAGGCTCAGGCTAGGGGAACAGGAATTGTGTTTGAAAATAAGTGTCATGCTGATGACTTAACAACAGGACAGCAAAATTTAATTAAAACTCATATTTTTGAAAGAAATCATCACGGACTATTAACAGGTTCTGATATTACGGATATTAAAGTTACACTTTTAACAGGAAGAGCTCATAACAAACATACAGAAGGAGGAGATTTTAGAGAGGCAACATATAGGGCATTAAGGCAAGGTTTAGAAAAAGCTCATAATATATTATTAGAGCCATTTTATAGATTTACAATAGATGTAGAATTAGATTATATGGGAAGAGTTTTATCAGATATACAAAAGCTAAGTGGTAAATTTAATACTCCTGAAACTAATTTAAATAAGGTTAGAATAATGGGAAGAGGACCCGTATCAACATTTATGGATTATAGCATGGAGCTTATTGCATTTACAAAAGGAAAAGGTAATATAAGTTTAATGTTTGATGGATATGATATATGTCATAATACTGATGAAATTGTGGAAAAAATAGGATATAATAAAAATGCAGATATAGAGTATTCTTCAAACTCAGTATTTTGCTCTAAAGGACAAGGATTTATTGTACCTTGGAATGAAGCTGAGAAATATATGCATTGTGAAATATTAGAAGAATAAGATTGGAGGAATTATGATTAATACTGATGACTATATGAAATTTGTATCAGATCCTTTATTTCTAGAGGAAAATAAAGAGGGGGATTTATGGTTTTTATTTCAAGATAAAATGCTCTTAGTTAAAGAGGATATGGGAAAGATTAATATTCCGACATTTAAGGATGTAAAGCAATTAATAGATGGATTAGAAATAAAATATCACCTTGGAAAGCTAAAAGATAAACATTGCTTTTGTGGTGAAATTAATTCTGCGGTGAAAGTATCTGGAGAGTTAAAGTTTATTACATTAAGAGAAAGTGCTGCAATTATTGATAAAGAAAGTGTATCAGTATCAGGAAAGGCTGCTCAGATAATTCATTTCCATAAGACGAATAAATATTGCGGAATATGTGGTGGAAAAAATGAGTTTGCTAATAATGAATTTGCAATGAAGTGTAAAGAGTGTGGATATACATGTTATCCTAAGGTTTGTCCTGCAATTATAGTAGGAATTACCAAGGGGGATAAAATATTATTAGCAAATAATAAAAACTTTCCTGAAGGATTACATAGTACTATTGCAGGGTTTGTAGATGTAAATGAAACATTAGAAGATTGTGTAAGACGTGAAATATTAGAAGAGGTTAATATAAAAGTAAAAAATATTAAATATTTTGATAGTCAACCTTGGCCATATCCAAATTCTATAATGATTGGATTTACAGCTGAATATGAAAGTGGAGAAATCAAAGTTGATGGAGAGGAAATACTTCATGCTGATTGGTATAGTAAAGATAACCTTCCTATATTACCTGATAAAACAACAATAGCAAGAAGAATAATTGATTCAATAATATGTAAGTAATCAATTATTAATAAATTAATTTTTTTCATAAGTAAATTAGTTTAAATTAATAAGTTAGAATAATAGATTTCATGTATGTTAAAACTATAAATATACATACAACTATAGATATAAATAGTAATATTATGGAGGAATATATATGGATAAAACTAAAAAAATTTGTTATTGTTTTAATGTTTCTGTTGAAGATATCGAAAGAGCAATAGAAAATGGAGCTGATACTTTTGAAAAAGTTCAAAGTGTAACTAACTGTGGAAAGGGATGTGGTTCTTGCTTAGCTGAAGCTAAAGCTGTTGTTGATGAATTATTAAAAAAATAAACAGTTTAGGGAGGAATTATGAGTAGGTTGGAATCTTTTATTAAAAATTTGTGTGGTAAATTTAATAACCAGGCACAAATAAAAAAAGAAGAAAGTGAAGGTGAAATCATACATCCTAAGGCTAAACATATAAATGCGGTATGTAATCAAAAAATTAAAAATTTACCCCAAAATTTTAAGGGGTATTTTGTAATAGAAGAAAGCTATTATGAAACTGAAAAAGGTAAAAAAATATTACCGCATTTATTTTTATTTACATTAGATAAAGAAAATAATGTTGTATTAACTTCCTATGAATTACCGAAAGGAATATCTAAAGAAGAATTTAGAAATGACAATGGTTCTTTAATTATGGATTATAGTACTTTAGTTAAGTCTGAAAAGTTCAATCCTATGATTTATAAAGAGGAAAATGGATCTTTTTATGGAGAAAGTATAAGTGATTTTGGAAATGGTACTATTTTTACATTAAAAGAAAGAACAGAACATGGAAAGTTGTATGTAAGTGAAATTTTTGAGAAAAATGGAAAAGTAATATTTGGATTTAAGGATCCTATAATCTATGATAAAGTATTTGGTTAATATAGAGATAAAATTGAATGGAATTGCTAATGCAATTCCATTTTTTATAAAGTGAAATTTATTTAATAAAAAATAAACTATTAATTAACAGATAAGATTTTTATAAAAAAGAATTATAAATCATAAAGTAACTAATAATAAATTATGACAAGGATTTTTTAAGGAGTGATTATATGAACTTTCCAACAAGTTTTCCAGCACAACATCAAAATATTCATCCAGGTTTTGAAAGTGAAATGAATCCAGTACCTATATACTATGATGAAAAGTATATAAAAAGTGGAGATTTACTAAAAGATAAAGTTGCAATAATAACTGGTGGAGATAGTGGAATAGGTAGAGCAGTAGCTATTGCTTATGCATATCAAGGAGCTGATATTGTTATAGTTTATTACAATGAAAAAAAAGATGCTGAAGATACTAAAAAATTAATAGAAGCTACAGGAAGAAAGTGTAGTATTTATTCAGGAGATATTTCAGACGTTACTTTTTGTAGTTCAGTAATAGAGAATGTAATTAAAGAACATGGAAAAATAGATATATTAGTAAATAATGCAGCAGTTCAATATGAATGTAAAGATTTTAAACAAATTTCAGATTCTCAATTTGATAAAACTATGAAAACTAATATTTATGGAACTTTTTATATGTCAAGAGAAGCGTTAAAACATATGAAATCAGGTTCATGCATTATAAATACAGCATCAGTTACAGCTTTTGCAGGAAATGAAAAACTTATAGATTATTCAATGACTAAAGGTGCTATTGTAACATTAACAAGATCTTTATCAACATCATTAGCAAAAAATAAAAGTGGTATAAGGGTAAATGCAGTAGCTCCAGGACCTATATGGACACCACTTATTCCATCAAGCTTTGAAAAGGGAGAAATTCCACAGTTTGGATCAAATACTCCTATGGGTAGAGCAGGTCAACCTGTTGAATGTGCTGGTGCATATGTATTTTTAGCATCTGAAGCAGCTTCATATATTACAGGTCAAACTATTCACATAAATGGAGGCGAAATAGTAAATAGTTAAATTTAAATTAACATTATGATGAATATTTTACTAGTAAAATTGAATTAGTGTAAAAGTTTAAATAAGCTATTAGGTTATTTATAAAAAAATCTAATGGCTTATTTTTACTTTTATTAAATAAAAAAGAGATTTTAGCAATAATATTGTTAAATAAATGACAAATAATTTGTGATTATAATCACAGTTGCATATAACCTTTAGTGATAAAATGAATCTGAAATAATACTGAATATAGAGTTTATTAAAATCACGAATTGGAGATGGGAGTAATATGAAGAAGATTCAATCAACATGTAATTTATGTGCATTAGCATGTAATGTAGATTTTTATGTAGAAAATGGTAAGATAGCTAAGGTTTCTCCTACTGTTGATTACCCTGTAAATAAAGGTTTTTGTTGTATAAAAGGATTAAACTTAGATAAGCAACAAACAAAAATTAAAGCAAGAAAAAGCCCACTTTTAAGAGATGAAAATGGAGAAATGAAAGAAATTTCATGGGAAGAAGGCTTTAAAACATTTGCTAAAAAAATGACAAGCATTCAAGAAAAATACGGTAAAGAAAGTGTTGCCTTCATTAGTACAGGACAAATGCCAACAGAAGATATGGCTTTATTAGGACATGTAGGAAGAAACTACATGGGCATTAATGGTGATGGTAATACAAGATTATGTATGGCTACATCAGTAGTTGCTCATAAACAAAGTTTTGGATTTGATGCTCCACCATATACATTAAATGATGCAGAACTTTCAGATACAATAATTTTAATTGGAGCAAATCCAGTTATAGCTCATCCAGTATTCTGGGGAAGAATTAGAGAAAATAAAGAAGCTAAAATAATAACAATAGATCCAAGAAAATCAGAAACTGCTATGAATTCTGATATATGGATAGATATTAAACCAAAGGCTGACTTAGTATTAATGTATACTTTAGCTAATGTTTTAATAGAAAAAGGATATATTGATGTTAACTACATAGAAAATCATACAGAAGGATATGAAGATTTCAAGAATCATGTAGCTAAATTCACTTTAGATAAAGTTGAAGCTGAAACAGGAATAAGTGCGGAAAGAGTTTTAGAATTAGCTGAAATTATTCATGCAGGAGAAAGAGTTTCATTCTGGTGGACAATGGGAGTTAATCAAGGTTACCAAGCAGTTAGAACAGCTCAATCTATAATTAATTTAGCATTAATAACAGGAAACATGGGTAGACCAGGTACAGGTGCAAACTCTTTAACTGGACAATGTAATGCTATGGGTTCAAGAGCATTTAGTAATACAGCAGGACTTTATGGTGGTGGAGATTTCGATAATCCAGTACGTAGAAAAGCAGTTGCTGAAGCTTTAGGTGTAGATGAAAGTGTACTTGCTACAAAACCAACAATTCCTTACAATGCAATAATTGAAAAAGCAATTGCAGGAGAAATTAAGGGGTTATGGGTAATTTGTACAAACCCAAGACATTCATGGGCAAATAATGAAGAATTTGAAAAGTGCGTTAAAAATCTAGATTTCTTCGTAGTTCAAGATATATATGAAGATACTGATAGTGCTAAACTTTGTGATTTATACTTACCTTCTGTTCCAGCAATCAAAAAAGAAGGGGTATTAATAAATACTGAAAGAAGATTATCAAAGGTTAATCCTGTAATTGAAAAAGAAGAAGGAGAATTATCAGATTTCGAAATCTTCTATAACATTGGTAAGGAACTTGGAATGGGAGATTTATTAAAAGGATGGGAAACTCCAAGAAGTGCTTTTGAATTATTAAAGAAATGTTCTAAGGGAATGCCTTGTGATATTACAGGTGTAACTTATGAAATGTTAGAAGGACCAAATATGGAAGGTTCAAGAGGAGTTCAATGGCCATTTAGAGCTGGAGAAACTTTAGTGGAAGATGAAAGAAGATTATATGAAGATGGTAATTACTATACTCCATCAAAGAAAGCTAAATTCCACTTTGAAGATATAGCAGAAAACCCAACACAAACAAGTGCAGAATTTCCATATATATTTAACTCAGGAAGAGGAACAGTAGGGCAATGGCATACTCAAGTTAGATCAAGAGAAATTGCTGAGTCAGAAAGAATTTACTCTAAGGAATCATATGCATTTATGCATCCAGAGTTAGCAAAAGAATTAAATATAGAAGAAAATGAAAGAGTTTCAATAGCTTCTCAAAATGGAGTAACTAAAGACTTTACTATAAAGATATCTGATCATGTAAAGAAGGATCATTTATATGCACCAATTCATTATATTGAAACAAATGCACTTACTCCTTCAGTTTATGATCCATATTCAAAGGAACCATCATTTAAAACAGTTGCAGTAAATATCATTAAAAAATAGAGGGTGACTAAAGATGAAAAGAATTAAGATAGATAGAGATAAATGTGTTGGCTGTTTAACTTGTACAACAGCATGTATTGTAGCTCACGAGTCAGAGGATACAAGAAGTAGAATAACAATAGATAGTAAAGGTAAATATGCTCCAATATTCTGTAGACATTGTGATAGACCAGAATGTGTTTATACTTGTATGACAGGTGCTATGAGTAAGAATAAAGAAACTGGATTAGTAGAATATAATAAAGATCACTGTGCTAGTTGTTACATGTGTATAATGGCATGTCCTTATGGAGTATTAAAAGCTGATAGCAGAATGCATAAAGAAATAATGAAATGTGATGCATGTAAGGAACATGGAACAGCACAATGTGTAGCTAAATGTCCTATGGGAGCAATTACTTTAGAGGAGGTAACTGAATAATGAGATATGTAGTTATAGGAGCCTCTGCAGCAGGTATAAGTGGAGCTAAAACTTTAAGAGAATTAGATAAAAATGCTGAAATAGTATTAATATCTAAAGATGAAAATGTATATTCAAGATGCATACTTCATCATTACATTTCAAGTCATAGAGATGTAGATGCCTTAAACTTTACAGGTAAAGAGTTTTTTGAAGAAAACAATATTACTTGGATGAAAGGTTTAGAAGTTAAAGCATTAAATGATAAAGAACAAACTTTAGAGCTATCAAATGGTGAGACTTTAAGTTATGATAAATTATTAGTCTGTAGTGGAGCATCTGCATTTATACCTCCAGTACCAGGACTTAGAGAAGGTAATAATGTAGTTGGGCTAAGAAACTTAGATGATGCTATATTAATAAAAGAACAAGCTAAAAAAGTTAAGAATGTAGTAGTTTTAGGTGCTGGTCTTGTTGGAATAGATGCAGTTAGTGGATTACTTGGACAAGGATTAAATATATCTTTAGTTGAAATGAGTAATAAGATACTTCCATTACAATTAGACAAGCATGCTTCAGATGTATATGAAAAGAAATTCATTGAAGAAGGTGTTTCTTTAAAGTTAGATGTTAAAGCAGAAAAGTTACTTTTAGATGAAAATAACAATCCAAAAGCTTTAGTATTAAATACTGGTGAAGAAGTTCCATGTGAATTAGTAATAGTTGCTACAGGGGTTAGATCTAATGTTGCATTTATGGAAAATAGTAATGTTGAATGTGATAGATTTGGATTAATAATTGATGCAAAAGGGCAAACTAATATAGAAAATATATATGGAGCTGGAGATGTAACGGGAAGAAATCCAATATGGCCAACAGCTGTTAAAGAAGGTATAATAGCAGCACATAATATGTTAGGAAAAGAAATGGTAATGACTGATTTCTTTGGAAGCAAAAACACAATGAACTTTGTAGGTATAGCTACAATGTCTCTTGGTATGGTAGAACCAGCTGATGAAACTTATATAGTTGAAACTAAAGTTGAAGATAATAACTATAAAAAGATAATCCATAAAGATGGAAAAATCTATGGTGCAATAATTCAAGGAGACCTTTCTTATGCTGGAGTTTTAACTCAGCTTATTAAGGAAAATATAGATGTATCAAAAGTTACAAAGAGTTTATTTGATATAGATTATGCTGATTTCTTTAACATAGAAAAAAACTTTGAGTTTAGTTATAAGTAAGAGCCCAAATTTTAATTTGGTTGCTCGAACTTACTCCTCCGAACGCATGTGAGGAGTGAGTTTCATTTATAAGAGCCCAAATTTTAATTTGGTAATTTGGCAAGTTAATATATAATAAAAAGAGTTAGAGGGAAAGGGGAGAGTTTTAATATATATTAAATAATCTTTTGCCTCTAACTTATTAAATTTAAATAAAATATATTTACAAAAATGTTAATAAGATTTAAAATCAAAGCAGATTTTTAAAATATAAAGATAAAATAAAGACTAAGGGATGAAGTAAATGTCAAAGGTAATAAATATTGTAGGTTATAGCTCAAATGTTGGAAAGACATTTCTAATGGAGTCTTTAATAAAAGAACTAAAAAATAGAGGGTATAGTATAGCAACTATAAAACATGATGTTCATGGATTTGATATAGATAAAAAAGGAAAAGATACATATAAACATAGAGAAGCAGGCTCGGAAACAGTTGTAATTTCATCAAAAAATAGATTTGCTATGATTAAAGAATTACACGAAGAGATTGAACTTAGTGATATAATTAAAATGTTAATGGATAAAGATATAATTTTAGTTGAAGGATATAAAAATAGTAACTTAAGAAAAATCGAAGTTTATAGAGATGGAGTAAGTGATAGGATTATAACTCAAAAAGAAAAGTTAATAGCTATTGCAAGCGATACTCATTTAGATATAGATAATAACATAAATGTTGTAAATAAAGACGATGTAGAAAAACTTGTAGATTTAATTGAAAAAGAAGAAGAATTTAAGTTTGAAAATTATCAATAATATATTTTCTAGAGCTAAGTATCCTAAGGAGTAAATCTAAGGAACTTAAGCCGAAATTTGAAATAAAATTTAAGGGTAATATTTGAAAAGATATTATCTCCACGTTTTGGGAAGGAAAATAAGTTTTGTTTAAATATATAGTTTTATTTTTAGTTATATATAACTAAAAATAATTTTGTTATATTTGAGGCTTATTACTCATACCTAAAATATGAAGTAGTAAGTCTTTTATATTTTAAGGAGGATATCAAATGAAGTCATTTATATCATTGGAAGAGGCAATAGATATATTAGATGAAAATGTTAAAGCCATAGGAACAGAAGAGATTGACTTAATAAATGCAACAGGAAGAGTTTTAGCAGAGGACATATATTCGCTAATTGATAATCCACCATTTAATAAGTCAGCAATGGATGGATATGCAATATTAGCAGAAAATAGTGGTTCTAATGATAAAATAAAAATCATTGATAAGGTCTTTGCTGGTGAAGTAAGTAATTATGAAGTAACTAATAAAACTGCAATAAGAATAATGACTGGTGCTCCTATTCCAAATGGAGCAAATGCAGTAATAAAGCAAGAAGATACTATCAAAAATGATGAGGAGCATATAACATTAACTAAAAAAATAAAAGCTAATGATAATATTTGTTTTAAAGGTGAAGATATTAAAAAAGGATCTCTATTAGTAAATAAAAATAAAAAGATAGATTTTGCAGATATAGGTATTATTGCAAGCAGTGGTATTTCAAAGATAAAGGTATATAAAAATCCTAAAATTGCACTTTTATGTACTGGTGATGAAGTTATAGATGTAAATAGTGATTTAACGGAAGGTAAAATTTTCAATAGTAATAAATATACTATAATGGCTAGAGTTTCTGAGTTAGGATATAATATTTTAGAAGTAAAGCATGTAAGAGATATTGAAGGAGATATAGAGAGATATATAGAGAATATATCTCAAAATGTTGACTTAATAATTACAACTGGTGGAGTATCTGTAGGTGAAAAAGATTTATTAAATCATGCAATAGACAATATAGGTGGGAAACGATTATTTTGGAAGGTTAAAATGAAACCAGGTTCAGCAGTGCTTTGTAGTATTGTAAATAATGCTCTTGTGGTTAGTTTGTCAGGAAATCCAACTGCGGCACTAACAGCATTTGAGTTGTTTGTTAAGACATCAATAGAAAAATTAAGTGGAATTGAAAAAATAGAAGTTAAAAGAGAAAAAGCAACTTTATGTGATAATTTCAATAAAAAAAGCCCTCAGAGAAGATTTATTAGAGGTAGAGTTGTAATAGAAGAGGGAAAACAAAAGGTATATATAACACAAGTGAAAAGTGGAAATGGAATATTAAGTTCTAATTTAAATTCTAATTGTATGATTGAAGTAGAGGGTGGAAGCGAAGCTCTTCATAGTGGTGAAACAGTTGATATCATTAAATTTTAGGAGATAGATGCTTATGATAAACAAGACATTGGCTATTTTAGCTGGTGGTAAAAGTAGTAGAATGAACTATAATAATAAGGCGTTATTAAATTATAAGGAACGTAAATTTATAGAGCATATAATTGATGCAGGCAAAGGTTATAAAGAAATAATAATAATTGCAAATAAAAAAGAAGAATATGAAGGATTTAATTTAAGAGTAATTGAAGATATATATAAGGGGAATGGTCCTTTGAGCGGAATACATTCAGCTCTTATGAATTCAACTACAGATAAAGTTTTATGTATAGCATGTGATATGCCACTTATAACTAGTGAAACTTTAAATATATTAGGAAATTATAATGAAGAATATGAAGTGTTAATACCGGAGGTTTCTGGAAGGCTACAGCCATTATGTGCAGTATATTCAAAAAAGAGCATTCCTAGTATTGAAAATGCAATAAAAAATAATAATAATAAACTTCAATTATTGATAAAATCTTTAAATTATAAAGTTATAGATGGAAATCAAGAAAAAAAATTTATTGAAAAAGATTTTTTAAATATAAATACGGAAAAAGAATATAAAGAATTGGAGGAATTATAATGTATACAGTTGGTATAATTACAAGTAGTGATAAAGGTTATGCTGGAGAAAGAGAAGATAAAAGTGGGGCTGTAGTAAAAGAGTTAGTTGAAGCTGCGGGATTTACTGTAGTAAAACAAGTCATATTACCTGATGAAAAAGAAATGTTAGAAAATGAATTTAAAGTTATGAGTGATGAGCTTAAAGTTAATTTAATATTAAGTACAGGTGGAACTGGATTTTCTAAAAGGGATATAACACCAGAAGCTACTAAAGCAATAATTGATAGAGAAGCACCTGGAATATGCGAAGCAATAAGAATGTATAGTATGCAAATTACTAAAAGAGCTATGCTTTCAAGGGCTGTGTCTGGTATAAGAAAAGATACATTAATTGTTAATTTACCAGGAAGTCCAAAGGCTTGCAAGGAAGCATTAGATTATGCATTAGATGACATTAAACACGGAATTGATATATTATTAGGAACTTCAAAAGAATGTGCTAGAAAGTAATAGGGGGAAAATTAATATGAAAATGATAAAAGTAGAAGATGCAGTAGGAACTATACTTTCTCATGATGTAACTCAAATAATTCCTGGTGAATTTAAAGGAAGATTATTTAAAAAAGGTCATATAATTAAAGAAGAAGATATAGAAAAATTACTATCTATTGGGAAAGAGCATGTTTATGTTTGGGAACCTACAGAAGGTCAGCTTCATGAAAATGATGCAGCAACAAGAATTTCAAATTTAGTTGTGGGAGAAGGAATTAAGATTTCAGATGAAATTAAAGAAGGAAAAGTAGATTTCTTTGCTGACAGAGATGGAGTATTAAAAATAGATAAAGCTAATTTATTCAAATTAAATTCGGTTGGTGAAATTATAGTTTCTACGTTGCATAATAATACTCCAATTAAAAAAGGGGAAAAAGTTGGAGCAACAAGGGTTATTCCATTAATAATAGATGAGGAAAAAATTATTACTGCTGAAAATCTAATTAGAGAAAAGATAATTAGTGTAGCAGAAATAAAACCTAAAAAGTGTTTATTAATAACTACTGGTAATGAAGTATATAAAGGCAGAATTAAGGATGCCTTTTTACCAGTAATAAAGCAAAAATTAGGGTATTATGGTAGTGAAGTAATACGTCAAGTAATATTACCAGATGAAAAGGAAAGAATTATTGAAGAAATTCAAAAAGGTTTAAGTGAAAAAGTAGATATGATAATTTGTACAGGAGGAATGTCTGTAGACCCTGATGATGTTACACCTACAGCAATTAAGGAATGTGGTGGTGAATTAGTAACATATGGATCTCCAGTATTACCAGGAGCTATGTTCTTATTAGCTTATTATGGTGATACACCAATTTTAGGAGTACCAAGCTGTGCAATGTACTCTAAAAGAACAGTACTTGATTTAGTATTACCAAGAGTTTTAAGTGATGAAAAATTAACAATTGATGATATAGTCGAATATGGACATGGTGGATTATGCTTAGATTGTAATGTATGTACATTCCCACATTGTTCATTTGGAAAATAATTTTAGAAAGTAGGCTTGTATTATGGATAATAAATTGACGCACTTTGATAATAGTGGAAATGCTAGAATGGTTGACGTATCAGAAAAAAATGAAACAGCTAGAGTTGCAGTTGCTGTTTCAAAAATAAAAGTTAGTAGAGAGACATTAGAGTTAATAGAAAATGGGAAAATTGGTAAAGGCGATGTATTAGGAGTAGCTAGAATAGCAGGAATAATGGCTAGTAAACAAACATCAAATTTAATTCCAATGTGCCATCCATTAATGATTACAAGTTGTAATGTGGATTTTGAGATAAATAAAGAAGAGAGTTCCATTGAAATTACAGCAACAGTAAAAATAGTTGATAAAACAGGGGTTGAAATGGAGGCTTTAACAGCTGCAACAGTAAGTGCATTAACAATTTATGATATGTGTAAAGCAATTGATAAAAGAATGGTTATCGAAGGAACTCATTTGCTTAAAAAAACAGGAGGAAAGAGTGGGGAGTTTAACTTTTAACTTACCCTTTGAATTAATATGAAAGATAAGTTTGAAAGAGAGATTGATTACTTAAGGGTATCGGTAACTGATAATTGTAATTTAAGATGTGTTTATTGTATGAAGGAGAAGGAAAATAACTTCTTAAAAAATGATGAAAAGTTAACTGATGATGAAATATATAAAATTGTAAAAGAAAGCGCTAAACTTGGAATAAAAAAAATTAGAATAACTGGTGGAGAACCATTAGTTAGAGCAGGAATAGTAAATCTTATAGGGAGAATAAATAATATTCCAGGTATTGAAGAAATTTATCTAACTACAAATGGAATATTACTAGCTGATAAACTTGAAGAATTGAAGTTAAATGGATTGAAGGGAGTAAATATCAGTTTAGATTCATTAAAAGAAGAAAGATTTAGCAAATTAACTAGATTAGGTAAGTTAGAGAATGTTTTAGTAGCCATAGATAAGGCAATAGAGCTAGGGATAAAAGTAAAATTAAATACTGTTATAGTTAATGATGTTAATAAAGACGAAATAATTGATTTTGTAAATCTTACTAAAGAAAAACCTATAGATATACGTTTTATTGAATTAATGCCAATTGGAATTGCAATTAATTATAAAGGTGTTACAAATGAAGAAGTACTAAAGGTTATAGAAGACAATTATACTGATTATGAAAAAGTAGTAAGAAGTAAAAGTGGCGGACCAGCTACATATATTAAGTTAAAAGGCGCAAAAGGTAAAGTTGGTTTTATAAGTGCATTAAGCAATTGTTTTTGCGAAGATTGCAATAGAATAAGATTAACTCCAGAAGGTTTTTTAAAGCAATGTCTTCACTTTGATTATGGGGTAGATTTAAAATCTAAGCTTAGAAAAGGAATTAGTGACGAAAATTTAAGAGAAATTATACAAGAAAATATATATGACAAACCAGAAAAACATTTATTTTTAGAAAAAAGTGAGCATAAAGAATTAAAGTTTATGAATCAAATTGGAGGATAAGAAATGGGAAAAGTAATTGCTATTTGTACAAGTAAACATAAGGGAACATTAAAAAATGAAGTTTCAGAAGCAAATTTTATAGAAGAGTTTGGAATTGAAGGAGATGCTCATGCTGGAAAATGGCATAGACAAGTAAGTCTTTTAGCTTTAGAAAAAATAGAAGATTTCAGAAATAAAGGTGGAAATGTTGATTTTGGTGCCTTTGGAGAAAATTTAGTTATTGAAGGATTTGAATTAAATAAGCTTCCAGTTGGACAAAGATTAACTGTAGGAGATGATGTTCTTTTAGAAGTAACTCAAATAGGAAAAGAATGTCATGATAAATGTGCAATATACTATCAAGTAGGAGAGTGTATAATGCCTAAGAATGGAATTTTTACAAGAGTATTAAAAGGTGGAAAAGTTAAAGTAGGAGATAAATGTGAACTAGTTGATACTGGGAAAAAGATATTGAGCTTATAATATAACTTCTACAAAATATAAAATGAAAAAAGAATTGTAGTATTACAGTTCTTTTTTTTATTAATATTATTTTATATTTTTAGTTTAATAAAATATCTTAAAAAAATAATTAAAAAATTAACAATATTGTGATAAAAATCACATACTTGAATGATTTCTATAAGTATAATAACTATTGTTGAGGAGTGATTAAGTAAATTTGTTGAATGAAAAGTGAAAAAATTAACAAATGAATTTAATTCAACTCTATTACACAAGATATATATAGAACTTATTTATTAGTTTATTTTTAAATTTTAGGAGGAATCATGAATAATAAGTCACTAATACAAAAGATTAAAAACTTACCAGTTCCAATTTTACCAACCATGGTAGGGGCATCAACTTTAGCTAATGTATACTCAGGTATGGGATATACATGGGTAAGACATTTAACTATATGGGCAGCAATTGCTGTTTTAATAGCATATATAGTTAAAATGGTTGCTCACTTTGATACTGTAAAAAATGAATATTCAAATACAGTTCCAGCATCACTTTATGCAGGATTTACAATGATAACTATGATTATTGGTAGTTATATTTATACTTATAATGCGGCTTTTGGTAAGGCACTTTGGTTTATAGGTTTAATATTACATGCAATTCACATTCTAATATTTACATATAGAAACGTAGTAAAAGGTGTTAATATGCAAACTTTCGTTCCAAGTTGGTTTGTTACATATAATGGTATAATGGTTTCTACAGTAGTTGGTGGAGTTATGAATGAACCTTTAATAGGTAAAATAGTTGTATACTATGGTATTGCAGTATTTACTATAATAATTCCATTTATGATTTATAGATTAGCAAAATATGAAATCAAAGATCCAATGTATCATACTCAAGCAATTGTACTTGCACCATCAAGTCTTTGTTTAGTAAGTTACCTTAATTTTATTCAAACACCAAATAAATTTATAGTTTATTATTTATACTTTGCAGTAATTTGTGCATTAATATTCATAATAAGCAAATTACCAAAATTCTTCTCATATATTTTCCATCCAGGATTTGCAGGACTTACGTTCCCTATGGCTATAGGAATTGTAGCTTCAACAAAGATGTCTGCTTACTTAATAGGTCAAGGATATGAAACTTTTGGTTATATTGTAAATCAAATAGCTGGAATTCAAATATACATAACAACTGGTATAATATCAGTAGTATTATTTAAATTCTTTATGATGTTAGTAGATAGTTATAAAAATAAATAAAATTTTATAATTTAATAAAATATGCTCCTTATATAGTGTCTAATTTAAATGATGAAACTATATGATGAGCATATTAATTTTATATTTGAAGATTTAATTTTAAAAATGTTTAGTTGGTTTATCAATTTCATAAGGTGTTTTTTCATTTGCCTTATTTTTCACTTTTTCTGCATAATCCTTACAGCTAGGATCAGATTTTGAACAACATTTACTCATTTCATTCACCTCTTTTAACTGAAGTATTAAATTAGTTATTAATTTTGCATCTATAAAAGATTTTCCACTAATAACACATAAATAGTTTAACCTAATAAATTAAAAAATATATCTGATAAATATAGGGATAAGTAGCAATAAAATTTTGTATAAAGAATAAGAAATAATAAAAAATATTAATATTGACATAGAAATAAAAAGTATTATAATTAAAACATACCCCCCTGGGGTGGGGGGTAATATGGAGGAGAACTATGGAAGAAAGAAAAAAAGCAATTCAAAATTTAAAAATAGCAAAAGGACAAATTGAAGGAATAATAAAAATGATTGAAGATGAAAGATACTGTATTGACGTTTCTAATCAAATAATTGCAGTTCAATCATTATTAAAAAAGGCAAATATGCAAATTTTAAAAAGACATTTAGATCATTGTGTTAAAGATGCGATAATAAATAATAATGGCGATGAAAAGATAGATGAAATAATGAATCTTTTTGAGAAGATATCTAAATAAGGAAAGGAGAGAAATTAAATGGATAAAAAATATAAAATTGGTGGAATGACATGTTCTGCATGTGCAAATAGAGTAGAACGTGGAATTAAAAAAATGGAAGGCATGAAAGATGCTAGTGTTAATTTTACTACAGAAACATTAACAGTAAGTTTTGATGAGAATAAAGTAACATCAAATGAAATAGAAAAGAAAGTAGAAGTTCTTGGATATTCAGTAATTAAAAATATAAAAACCCATACTTATAGGGTTGAAGGAATGACATGTGCAGTATGTGCTGGTAGAGTTGAAAAAGTAACAAAAAAAATAGAAGGTGTTCAAGATTCGGTAGTTAATTTAACTACTGAAAAAATGAGTATTACAGTTGATGACGATATAGTAACTTACGGAGATATTAAAAGAGCTGTAGAAAAAGCTGGCTATAAGCTTGTAAGAGAAGAAGAAAAAGAAAATACAGAAAAAAAATTATCTGATAAAGATAAATTATTAAGAAGACTTATTTTTTCATGTATTTTTACAATTCCACTTTTAATAGTTACTATGGGACACATGGTGGGAATGCCATTGCCTAAGATAATAGACCCTATGGTTAATCCAATGAACTTTGCTGTATTTCAAATTATATTAACAGTTCCAGTTATGGCTATAGGATATAAATTCTATTTAATTGGATTTAAAAATTTGATAAAGTTAAGTCCAAATATGGATTCACTAATAGCTGTAGGAACAAGTGCAGCTTTTCTTTATAGTGTATTTGGAATGTATAAAATAGCTACTGGTGATACAAGCTATGCTATGCATTTATATTTCGAAGCAGCAGTTACAATATTAACACTTATAACACTTGGAAAATATTTAGAAGCAATATCAAAAGGAAAAACATCTGAAGCAATTAAAAAATTAATGGGATTAGCACCAAAAACAGCAACTATTATTAGAGAAGGTAACGAAATAGTAATTCCAATAGATGAAGTTGTAGTTGGAGATATAATATTAGTTAAGCCAGGAGAAAAGTTACCAGTTGATGGTGAAGTTATTGAAGGTTCAACAGCAATAGATGAATCAATGCTTACTGGAGAAAGTATACCAGTTGAAAAAATAGTTGGAAGTAATGTAATAGGTGCAAGTATTAACAAAACAGGCTTTATTAAATATAAGGCTACAAAGGTGGGGAGAGATACAGCATTATCTCAAATAATTAAATTGGTTGAAGATGCACAAGGATCAAAAGCACCAATTGCAAAGATGGCAGATGTTATTTCAGCATACTTTGTTCCGATAGTAATCGGGCTTGCTATTTTTTCAGCAATTGCATGGTTAATAGCTGGAGAAACACCGGTATTTGCATTAACAATATTTATATCAGTACTAGTAATTGCGTGCCCTTGTGCTTTGGGATTAGCAACACCTACAGCAATAATGGTTGGTACAGGTAAAGGTGCAGAAAATGGAGTATTAATTAAAGGTGGAGAAGCATTAGAAATTACTCATAAAATTAATACTATAGTATTTGATAAAACAGGTACAATAACAGAAGGAAAACCAGTTGTTACTGATATAGTATCTAGAGGGAAAGAAAATAATATATTATTAGCTTTAGCTGCAAGTGCAGAAAAGGGATCTGAACATCCATTAGGTGAAGCTATAGTAAGAGCAGCAATAGAAAAAAATATTGAATTAAAATCATTAGAAAATTTCAATGCAATACCTGGTCATGGAATAGAGGTAGTAATAGAAAATGAATCAATTTTATTAGGAAACTTAAAATTGATGAAGGAAAGGTCAATAGACATAGGTGAATTAAGGGTTGAAGCAGATAGATTAGCAAATGAGGGTAAAACCCCTATGTTTATTGCAATAAATAATTCATTAGAAGGAATTATTGCAGTTGCTGATACAGTAAAGCCAAGTAGTATTAATGCAATTAAAGAGCTTCATAACATGGGAATTAAAGTTGCAATGATTACAGGAGACAATAAAAAGACTGCTGAAGCTATTGCAAAGCAAGTAGGAATAGATATAGTTTTATCAGAAGTATTGCCTGAAGATAAAGCAAACGAAGTTAAAAAGTTACAAGGAAAAGATGATAAAGTTGCAATGGTAGGAGATGGAATCAATGATGCACCAGCATTAGCACAAGCAGATATAGGAATAGCAATTGGATCAGGAACAGATGTAGCAATTGAATCAGCAGATATAGTTCTTATGAGAAGCGATTTAATGGATGTTATAGTAGCTATTAAGTTAAGTAAAGCGACAATAAGAAATATAAAACAAAATTTATTCTGGGCATTTGGATATAATGTTTTGGGAATACCTGTAGCCATGGGGGTATTACACATATTTGGAGGACCATTACTTAATCCAATGATTGCCGCAGCAGCAATGAGTTTAAGTTCAGTTTCAGTATTAGCTAATGCTTTAAGACTTAAGAAGTTTAAGGCTTAAAATTTAATTATTAAAAAATAATTATTTTATAAATAATTTTATTTAATAAAATTAACAATATAAATATGAAATTTTTATATTTGGTTTTGATAATTTAAGGAGGAGATATTAATGTTAAAAAAGATATTTATTGAAGGTATGAGTTGTAATCATTGTGTAAATCATGTAAAAGAAGCTTTAGCAGAGCTAAAAGATTCAGGCAAAATTCAAGTAAATTTAGAAGAAAAGTATGCCATAGTTGAAACATCTTCTAACAATGATGAAATTAAAGAAAAGATTGAAGATCAAGGCTATGATGTAGTATCAATCGAAAGTATGTAGCTAAATTTAATACTAATTTAGTAAGAAAGAAATAAAAAATAAGCAGTAAATTGAAGTGGTAAGTTAAAAAATAAATATAGGTTTATTTAATTAAAACTATATTTTTAGAAAATCCATTAGGAGTTTCAATATTAACTTACCACTTATAATTTGTCATAAAAAATATTGTATAGTAATATTTTTTTATCAGTATCTTAGTACATGTCTGTAATTATTGGCTACATAATTATATCCGTCAATCCAATAATCTAATAAATCAGGTCTATAATTTAATAAATCTTGTAAAAACTTATCAAATACCTTTAACTTCAAAAGTAATTTAATTATGTCTTTAGGATAGGGGGTGTTTTTTACATAAGGTTTTCTTGGATCAATAACTTTAATTTTTTCGTTAGAATCAATAAAAATATGAGCATTTCTAACATTAAGTCTTTTAAACTTTAATCTTTTTAAATCTTCGAGTAAATCTATTATTTCTTTAGAAAGAGAATAGGATAAGCCTTTTTTTTGAATATATTCATAGAGATTTTCACCTTGGACATATTCTCTGACAACTATATTGCTCACTCTAATCAATACATTTGGAAAAAAAGGACTATCTTTTACATCATCAAGAATAGAAACCTCTTTTTTAGCAGCTTTTATTGTATTAAACTGCTTAATAGCAAAACCTTCTGGAGTAAGAAAAACACTTCCTTCAGCTCCGGATCCAAGTAAAATACAATCATTTAATTCTATGGTATAGTTCATAATATCACTTAAATTATTGCTTAGGATAGTATATGCAAACTACTGGAAAAATTCTAGCAATAATTTAATTAATGGTTCATAATATTAGAAATTAATTTCTAATATTATAGAAAATATGATATAATCATGTAAATATTGTGCTAAAAAATAATATTAAAAACAAATGTTAAGGGGATATATGAAAGAAAATAGTATTAGAGAATATGAAAAGAAAAGTAGAAGATATATTTTATATATGTTAATTGGAACGGTATTATTTTTATGTTTTTCCATTGTTGGTATAGAAATATTAGATATAAATAATCTAAAAAGCACTATAATTATACAAGATATTAATACAATTAATGTATTACTTGGATTAATAGCAATTCCATGTTGTTTGTTATATTATTATATGTACAAAAATAATGAGCTTTTTATTTGGAAATTATAATATATAATTATATTTATTGAATATATTTTTGTAAATTTTATAATTGAAAATATTGGATTAAG
>NZ_JAASHD010000014.1:0-78617 GCF_019734375.1 Clostridium sp. K04 | reverse complement strand
AAATCTGAGTGATATAAAAAATCTTGGCCATAAAGGCCTTGATATATAAGGGTTAAGAAATATGATTAACCCTAATATACTAAAAGTATTGAGGTGATAAAAATGTAAAATAAAATTCTACTAGATTTACACTTAATGAAAGTTGCATGATGTTTTAAATTATTCAATTTATAAGGGGGATGAATAATTATATGACAAATTTAGAGTTGGCACAAAAAATAGTTGAGCTAATAGGTGGAAAAGATAATATATTGAAAGTTGCAAACTGTATGACAAGGTTAAGAGTAACATTAAAGGATGAATCAAAAGTAAATTCAGAAGAATTAAAAAAGACAGTTGGAATATTAGGTATTGTACAAGATGGTAGTTATATACAAATTGTTTTAGGTCCTGGTAAGGCAAAAAAGGTAGCAGATATATGTATAGAGGAATTGAAGTTACCTAAGGATACTTTAGTAGCTGGTGATTGGAAAGAAAATAAGGCTACAATAAAAGGTACACAAAAGGAAAATAAATTTAAAAAGGCTATTAATGTAATAGCTAATATATTTATACCTTTAATCCCTGCAATTATAGCAGCAGGTATTTTCAATGGGTTAGCAAGTTTAATAACAACACTTCAAGGTCAAGGTACATTACCAGCTGAAGGTTTTTGGCAAGTAACACAATTAATGTTTTCATTAATAGGGGGAGCATTCTTAGGATATTTTGCAATTTATACAGGTATTAATTCAGCAAAGCAGTTTGGTGCAACTGAAGCTTTAGGAGGTATGATTGGTGCTATTTCTATAGGATCAAATATAGTAGCAATTTCTCAAACATTTGGACTATATGATGAGGCAGTTCCCCTAAATTCTATCTTAACTACAGGTAAAGGTGGTATTATTGGAGTTATAATGGGGGTATATATATTAGCTAAGATAGAAAAAGCAATTCGTAAAAGAATGCCAGATGTTTTAGAGTTAATTTTAACTCCATTATTATCTTTACTTATTACTGCAATATTATTTGTATTTATTATAATGCCACTAGCAGGATTTATATCAGATGGATTGGTAGCATTGTTAAGTATTATCATTAATTCTTCTAATCCAGTTGTTAGTGTAATTAGTGGTTATATATTAGCTGCATTATTTTTACCAATGGTACTTTTAGGTTTACATCATGGATTAATTCCAATATATGCAGTTCAATTAGAAGCTATGGGTGGTGTTTCATTGTTCCCAGTACTTGCAATGGCTGGCGCTGGACAAGTTGGTGCAGCTATTGCAATATACCTAATTGCTAGAAGAGTTAAGAATGAAAGATTAAAACAAGTAATAGTAGGTGCACTTCCTGCTGGATTTTTGGGTGTAGGGGAGCCTTTAATTTATGGAGTTACTCTTCCTATGTTTAAACCATTTATTACAGCTGGTCTTGGAGCTGGGTTTGGTGGAGCATATGTTATGTTAACACATGTTTTAGCAAATGCTTGGGGTCCATCAGGTTTAGTAGCTATTGCAATTATGCAACCAAATTCAATGCTTAATTATTTTATAGGCTTATGTATTTCTTATATAGCAGGATTTATTATAACTTACTTCACCATCAAAGATTCAGATGTTGCAAGTATATAATTTGATAAAATAATAAATATTAAAAGTAAATATTAATAAATTTTAATTAAAAACTTTAAAGAGATAGTATTTTAATAAATAATATGCTGTCTCTTTTAATTTATCAAACGTAAGTTTGTATAGACATTTGACAATAGGATTTTAGTGTTGATAAAATAATACTATATTTAAAGAAAATTATAGTTTGTGTTAATATTATATAGTATTAATTTATAAATAATTATTAACTAAGTAACTTTAATTAATAAATTATAAATTTTAATAAGTAAAAAATTTAGAAAGAAATTAGTGTGTAAAATGATAAGCAACATGGAAATATTTGAGGTATTAGAGCATCCCATATGGATAAAAAATAGTAAAAATAAAGTATTATTTATAAACTCATCCTTTAAAAATACATTTAATTTAAATGAGAATTTTAACTATGATATTTTGATAAAACATTTAAATGATAAAGATGAGTATGCTGAGCTTCTTAAGACTATTGTTAATGAAAAATCAAGTAATAGCAATAGCTTTACATATAAAAACAAAAGTTATAAATATAAGATAAGTACATATTTTGATAACAATGAAAAAATATTAATAGGAAGTATAATAGAAGATATTGAAGTATTAAATACAAATGAAAAACTTATGTTAAGAACTGTTATTGATAATATTCCATCATTAGTCTTTTATAAGGATAAGGATTTAAAATATATTGGGATAAATAAAGCTTGTGAAAAATTTTATAACGAAAAAGGTGTTTATGACATTATAGGAAAAAATGATTTAGAATTTCCATTAGAAGAAGAGTTTAAAGAGATTTGTTATAAGCATGATAATATAGTTTTAAATACAAAAGAGCCACTTTATATAGAAGAAAAAGTATTCTCTCCTAAAGAAAATATGGTTAAAACGTTTCAAACTATAAAAACACCTGTAATAAATAATAGCAATGAAATTATAGGATTAGTTGGTCTTGTTAGAGATGTGACTGAATATAAATTAAATGAAGAAAAATTAACATATTTAAGTTATGTTGATTCACTTACTACATTATATAATAGATCTTATTTTGATAAAAAAATCGAAGAACATATTAAAGAAGAACTATTTCCAATTGGGATTATTTCTGGAGATGTCAATGGATTAAAATTAGTGAATGATACTTTTGGTCATAACGAAGGTGATAAATTATTAAAAAGAGTTGCTGAATGCTTAAAAGAATGTTGTAGTGATTTAGAAACTCCATTTAGATTTGGTGGAGATGAATTTTGTATTATAGTTCCTAGTGCCTCAAGTGAAAAGTGTACTAATATTATCAATAGTATAAATGAAAAATGCTCTAATTATGAATATAGTAATATAGAGACAAGCATATCTTTGGGGTTTGCTTTATTAGAAAGAGAAGGATGTATTGATTCTGTTTTATGTGAGGCAGATGATAAAGCATATAAGCAAAAAATTTTTGATAGCAAGACAATAAGAGTATCTACTTTAGAAAGACTAAAAGAAGATCTTAATAAGAAAAAGATTGAAACAGAAGAACATACTGAAAGAGTAATGAAGCTTTCTGAAAAGGTTGGAAAAGAAATGAATCTTACAGCGGATTTAATTGATCAATTAAGTCTTCTTGGAAGGCTTCATGATATAGGGAAAATTGCTATACCAGATTATATTTTATTGAAATCACAGCCTTTAACAGAAAGTGAGTTTGAAATAGTTAAAACACATTCTGAAAAGGGATATAGATTAGCACAATTATTACCTGAATTTAGTCATATAGCTAGAGGAATATTAACTCATCATGAAAGATGGGATGGAACAGGATATCCTTTAGGATTAAAAGGTGAAGAAATTCCATTAATAGCTAGAATAGTCTCTGTAGTTGATTCTTATGATTCAATAATAAATGATAAGGTTTATAGTAAGGGAAGAAATAAACAAGAAGCAATAGAAGAATTAAGACGTTGTTCTGGTAAACAATTTGATCCAAATATAGTCGAAGTTTTTTGTAAAGTAATAAGCAAGAATTAGTAGTTTATATCCCTGAAATGAATTGAAATATTGATTCATTTCAGGGATATTTATATTAAATAATAAAATTTACTAATAAGTATAACAAAAAATGATGAATTTTCATAATATATTTAAGGGGGATTATTATTATGTTAATGAATCAAGGAAAAGTAGACTCTTATAATAATTTGAGTAAAAGAGTATTGATTAATTTGAATATTAATAATAGAAGTAGATGGTATAATTTTAAGAATAAAATTAGTAAAACAAATGATAAGAGAAGGTTATTTGAACTGAATAAATCAAATTTAAGCAGTACTTCATTAAATTCAAGAGTAATTTCAAGAAAGGAAGTTGAAGTTGCTAAAATTTATTTAGGAACTTCTTTTAAAATAAAATTAGTTCAATTGCTACTTAACTCTTTTGAATGGAATTTAGAAATTGATGGAGTTTGTGGTCCTTTGACTACAAAGGCAATTGGTGAATTTCAAAGTAATTATGGATTAAATAAAGATTATATGTTTGGATGCAAGTGTTTTAATAAAAGCTATGATTTAATTAAGAATGTCATATGTAAATATGGGAAATATACACCTAATGAAACGAAAGTAATACAACATATTTTAGAAATTAGAATTGATGGGATTTTTGGTTCAAATACAAGAGCTTTAGTTATAAGCTTTCAAAAATCAAAAGGGCTTAGAGCTGATGGAATAGTTGGGAGTGATACATGGGCTAAATTACTAGAAAAATTTAATTTAAAAGAAGTAATATAAATGAATTTTTAGATTGCAAATTAATACTATAAACTATTTTAGATATTATTTGTGTAATACTATTGTAGCTAATAGAAATTAAATAATATAAAAATAAATTATTTTAATATATTGACAAGTGGTAATGATTGTAATAATATGTAATTACAATTTAATAAATCTTCAGGGCAGGGTGAAATTCCCTACCGGCGGTAAAGCCCGCGAGCTAGTTTAGCATGATTCGGTGAAATTCCGAGGCCGACAGTAAAGTCTGGATGGAAGAAGATAAAAGTAATGTAGTAATCTAAAATGCTATATTTATTTTGCATATTATGCTCTGAAATATTTTATATTTCAGAGCTTTTTTTAGATTTCTATGACATGTATATATTATTTTTTAAAACGGATTATATAGTTTAATAATTTTATATTATAATCAAAGTTTAATAAATGAATAATTTTATGTGTACTTAAAATAGCAAGCCCTGAGATAAAACTTAGGGCTTGCTATTTTTTATAATCTAAAGATTTATTAAATTCAAATTATTATGATTGTGAGATGATGATTTTGAATGAAAGGTTTATGAAAATAGCTATTGAGTTAGCAAAAAAAGGTATAGGAAATGTAAATCCTAATCCGTTGGTTGGTGCAATAATTGTTAAAGACGATAAAATTATTGGACAAGGTTATCATGAGAAATATGGACAAGGACATGCAGAAGTTAATGCATTTAAAAGTTTAACTGAAGATGCAACAGGAGCTACTATGTATGTTACTTTAGAACCATGCTCTCATTATGGAAAAACACCACCTTGTGTAGATAGAATTATTGAAAATAAAATAAGTAAAGTTATTATTGGTATGGTTGATCCTAATCCATTAGTAGCGGGAAATGGAATAGAAAAACTTAAAAAAGCAGGTATAGAAGTTGAAGTTGGTATTTTAGAAGAAGAATGTAGAAAGATTAATGAAGTATTTATTAAATATATAACTACTAAAAAGCCATTTGTAGTTATGAAAACAGCAATGTCACTAGATGGAAAAATAGCAACAAAAACTGGTGAATCTAAATGGATAACTAGTGAAAAGTCAAGGTTACAAGTTCATATTTTAAGAAATAAGTTTTCAGGAATTATGGTCGGTGTAAATACAATAATAAAGGATAATCCAGAATTAACATGTAGAATGGCTGAAGGTAGTAATCCTATAAGAATAATAGTAGATAGTACATTAAGAATTCCTCTGAAATCAAAAGTGTTAGAAAATCATGATAATAAGACAATAATAGCTACTACCAAAAAAGCCAATACAACAAAGGTTCAAAAATTATTGAAAAATAATATTGAAGTTTTAATTATAAATGAAAAAAATGGACGAGTTGATTTAAATGATCTTATGAGAAAGCTTGGAGAGCTTAATATAGATAGCATCTTATTAGAAGGTGGAGCAACATTAAATTACTCTGCATTAGAAGAGGGGGTAGTTGATAAAGTAATGGTATATATGGCTCCTAAAATGATAGGAGGAGAAACAGCTAAAACTTCAGTTGGTGGTAGAGGAATAGATAAATTAAATAATGCTTTTAAACTAAAAAATATAACTACAATGAATGTAGGTGAGGATATTTTAGTAGAAGGATATATAAGTTAGGTGATAGTTATATGTTTACGGGGATAATTGAAGAAGTTGGAATAATTAAAGAAGTTAAAAGAGGAGTTAAATCTTCAAAGTTAATTATTAAGGCAAATAAAGTATTAGAAAAAACAAGAGTAGGGGATAGTATTTGCACTAATGGTGTATGCTTGACAGTAACTAATGTAAAAGGTAATAGTTTTGAAGCTGATGTTATGGCTGAAACATTAAGAAGAAGTAACTTAGGACTTTTAGACATAGGTAATAAGGTAAATTTGGAAAGAGCATTAAATTTGGAAAGCAGGCTTGGTGGGCATATTGTAAGTGGACATATAGATGGAATAGGTCAGATTATTTCATTAGAAAAAGAGGATAATGCTATTTGGGTTACGGTAAAAGCAGCAAGTGAAATATTAAGATATGTTGTTTTAAAAGGTTCAATAACTATAGATGGAATAAGCTTAACAGTTGCTTATGTAGATGAAATTATATTTAAAGTTTCTATAATTCCACATACAGCACAAGAAACAACTTTAGTAAACAAATCTATTGGTGAAACTGTTAATTTAGAATGCGATGTTATTTCAAAATATGTTGAAAAGTTTATGGGACTTGGATCAAAAGAAGAATATAATCCAAATACATCAATAAGTGAAGAATTTTTAAGAGAAAATGGATTTTTTTAAGGGGAAAGGAAGTATGTAAAATGTATAAATTTAATACTATTGAGGAAGCAATTAGTGATATAAAAGATGGAAAGATAATTATTGTTGTAGACAACCCAGATAGGGAAAATGAAGGGGATCTGCTAATGGCAGCAGAAAAGGTTACAGGTGAAGCCATAAATTTTATGGCTAAGTATGGGCGTGGACTTATTTGCATGCCAGTTGAAGAAGAAAGATTAAATGAACTTAAAATAGGCCCAATGGTTGAAAATAATACAGATAATCATGAAACAGCATTTACAGTTGCTATTGACCATGCTAGTACAACTACTGGAATTTCTGCATTTGAAAGAGCAATTACGATTCAAAAGGTACTAGATGATAATACTAAACCAGAGGATTTTAGAAGACCAGGGCATGTATTTCCTTTAGTAGCTAAAAAAAATGGAGTTTTAGAAAGAAATGGGCATACAGAAGCAGCAGTTGATTTGCCTAAACTTGCGGGGTTAAAAGGTGCAGGAGTTATATGTGAAATTATGAAGGATGATGGTACAATGGCACGAACTCCAGATTTAGTGGAATTTGCTAAAGTTCATAATTTGAAAATAATAACTATTAAAGAGTTAATAAAGTATAGGAAAGAAAAAGAAAATAAGGAAGCTAAAGTGGAAAGAGTTGTTGAAATTAAAATGCCAACTAGATATGGTGATTTTAAAATGTATGGATTTATAAATAAGTTAAATGGAGAGCATCATGTAGCTTTAGTTAAAGGAGATATAACTTCTAATAATTCAGTTTTAATAAGAGTACATTCTGAATGTCTAACTGGAGATGCCTTAGGCTCTAAAAGATGTGATTGTGGAGAACAATATGATGCAGCTATGAAGAGAATTGCTGAAGAAGGCACTGGAATTTTACTATATATGAGACAAGAAGGAAGAGGAATTGGACTTATTAATAAGTTAAGGGCTTATGCACTTCAAGATAAAGGCTATGACACTGTTGAAGCTAATGAAATTTTAGGGTTTCCATCAGATATGAGAAGTTATGATGTTGCAGCTGCAATTTTAAAGGATTTAGGAGCCTTTAAGGTAAATTTAATGACTAATAATCCTAGAAAAATAGATGGATTAGAAAGTCATGGAATAGAAATTGTAAGTAGGGTTCCAATTGCAATGAATCACAATGAAAAAAATGAATTTTATCTTCGAACTAAAAAAGAAAAAATGGGACATATGATTTAAATTTAAATAATAAGAGAAAAAAGTATATGTTTAGTAAAGAGATAAGAGGATAAAGTATTTAGGTTAATAGATGGTAGATATATTTTGACTTAATTGGTTAGAATAAGATTTTATTAAAAAGATGTTAGATAAATTGTAAGTTGGAAATTTATATTAAATAAAATTTTAGGAGGAAAAAGAAATGAGAATAATAGAAGGAAATTTAGTAGCACAAGGACTAAGGGTTGGAATAGTAGTAGGTAGATTTAATGAATTTATAGTATCAAAATTATTAGGTGGAGCTTTAGATGGGTTAAAGAGACATGGGGTAGATGAAGATAATATAGAAGTAACATGGGTTCCAGGAGCATTTGAAATTCCACTAGTAGCAAAGAAAATGGCTCAAAATGATAAGTATGATGCAGTAATTTGTTTAGGAGCAGTTATTAAAGGATCAACACCCCACTTTGATTATGTTTGTGCAGAAACTTCAAAAGGTATTGCAACAGTATCACTTCAAACTGAAAAGCCAGTAATATTCGGAGTATTAACTACAGATAGTATAGAACAAGCTATAGAAAGAGCAGGTACTAAAGGTGGTAACAAAGGATATGATGCCGCAGTTACTGCAATTGAAATGGCTAATCTTTTAAATAATTTCTAATATTATGAAGTATATTATTTTTGATTATGATGGTACTTTGCATAATAGCATAAGGATTTATGAACCGGCATTTAAAAGAGCATATGATTATTTAGTAAACAATGGTTATGCTGAAGAAAAGGTATTTAAAGAGGATGAAGTTAGTAGGTTCCTTGGGCTTACTGCAAGACAAATGTGGAATGATTTTATGCCAAGTTTACCAGAGGATGAAAAGAAAAAATGTAGTTCAATCATAGGGGAAGCTATGATTCAATATATTGATGAAGGGCAAGCAGAATTATATGATGGTACTATAGAAACACTTGTTAAGTTAAATGAATTAGGTTATAAATTAATATTTCTTAGCAATTGTAAGGTTAGTTATATGAAAAAACACATAGAAATTTTTAGATTAGATAAGTATTTTATAGATTTTTATTGTAGCGAGGATTTTGACTTTAACCCTAAACATGAAATTTTTAAGGTTATTAAAGAAAAGCATCAAGGGGATTTTATTATTGTTGGTGATAGGTTTGTTGATATTGAAATAGCTAAAAAGTATAATTTATATTCTATTGGATGTGCTTATGGATATGGAAATGATAAAGAACTTAAAGAAGCTGATTATATTATAGATAGTATTAATGAAATTCTTAATATAAGGGAGATATAGCTTGAATAGCTATATCTCTTTTTCAATATATAATAATATAGTTAGAGAAATATTACATGATAAAAATATAAATCTATATTAATTTATATAATTTATAAATATAATTATATTTAGTATTAAGAATTAAAATATGAGAATTTAAAAATGAATTATGAGGGGTTGGAAATGATGAATAGTATTGTTATTTATGGTAGCCATTATGGAACAACACAACAATATGCAGAAGAGTTAGCTAAAAGAATAAATTTAAAATGTTTAAATTTTAAAGAGGTTACAGAGATAAACGATTATGATGAGATTATTTATCTTGGTGGTTTATATGCTGGTGGTATATTAGGCATGGAGAAAACTTTTAAGAAAATTAGTAATCCTAATAATAAAAAAATAATAATTATAACAGTTGGGTTGGCAGATCCAAAAGATGATGAAAATATTAAGTCTATAAAAAGTAATATTTCTAAACAGCTTTCACCTGAAATCTTTGAAAAAGCTAAAATATTTAACTTAAGAGGAGGAATAGATTATTCAAAATTAAACTTTCTGCATAAGTCTATGATGAAGTTATTATATACTAAAATAAAAAAGATACCTGAAGATGAAAGAACTGCAGATGTTAAAGGTTTAATAGAAACATATAATAAAAGTGTTAGTTTTGTAGATTTAAATACATTAACAGATATAATAGATTATTTGAAACATTAATAAAATAAATTTTTAAAATAAAGCTAAGAGTGACTTAGCTTTATTTTCTTATAAATAGTTTTAGAATCAAAATATTTGATAATTGCACATTGACATCTAAAAATACATTATATATACTAATAATATAACATGTAGTTATAAAAACTATATAAATTAGATGGAATAACTAGGAGGATTAATATATGAAATTAAATTCATTGATTATAGGAGATTTAGAAGCAAAGGTTCCAATAATTCAAGGGGGAATGGGAGTAGGTGTAAGCTTGTCTTCGCTTGCAGGAGCAGTAGCAAAAGAAGGAGCAATAGGAGTAATATCAGCAGCACAACCTGGATTTTTAGAAGAGGATTTTGGAAAAGATTCATTAACAGCTAATATTAGGGCATTAGGTAAACATATTAAAAAAGCAAAAGAAATATCAAATGGTGGAATAATTGGTGTTAACATTATGTGCGCCACTAGAAATTATGAAGAGTATGTAAAATGCGCAATTGATAATGGTGCTGATTTAATTATATCAGGTGCAGGATTACCTACTGATTTACCAAAGTTTACAGAAGGGTCAAATATAAAATTAGCACCTATAGTATCTCCACCAAAGTCTGCAAGTGTTATTTTAAAAATGTGGGATAGACGTTATGGTAGAACTGCAGATATGGTAATTATTGAAGGTCCAAAGGCAGGTGGACATTTAGGATTTTCAAGCGAAAGTTTAAAAGAATATGAATCAAAAGGTTATGACAAAGAAGTGCTTGAAATTATTGAAATAGTAAAGGTATATGAAGAAAAATATAATAAGAAAATACCGGTAATATTTGCAGGTGGCGTTTATGATAGAGATGATATTAATCATTATATGAATTTAGGATGCGCAGGAGTTCAAATGGCAACAAGATTTGTAGCAACTGAAGAATGTGATGCTCATATTAATTTTAAGATGGCATATATAAATGCTAAAAAGGAAGATGTAATGATTGTAAAAAGTCCAGTTGGTATGCCAGGGCGAGCTATAAGTAATAAATTCATGGAAGAAAGAAAGTTAACAAATGAAAAAATAAGTAAATGTTATAAATGCTTAAAGAAATGTGATATGGCAACTATACCTTATTGCATAACAGGTGCTTTAGTGCGTGCAGTAAAAGGTGATGTTGATAATTCACTTGTATTTTGTGGTGAAAATGCATATAGGTTAGACAAAATTACAACTGTTAAGAAATTAATAGAAGAATTAAATAGTTAGAAAAGATAGGGTATATTTCAAGTAATTTATAATAAAAACAATACCATAAGTAGTATTATGCTATATGGTATTGTTTTTTTATACTAAAGTTTTATATTTATTAAAATATATTATCTATAATCTTTTCTTTAGGTTTGACTATTAAATTCATTTGTAAGTAATTGACCTTTTATTATAGGGAGAGTTCTTTTAGCAATTAATGAACTTACAATGCATGAAGCAATATCACCTGGGATAAATAAAAGACAACAATACAACATTACAGCACTAGCTGTGATTGGAGAATTTAAGTAATAATTTGCAATTAAATAATAATAAATCATACCTATAATATATACAATTGTTAATCCACCAATGCTTGCAAATATTAGTCTTTTAAGAGATGGATCCTTATCTTTATGCGCAATATATCCAGTAAAATATGTGCCTATTAAGAAGCCTATTAAATAACCAAAGGTTGGTTGGAAAATATAACTTGGTCCACCACCTTGAGTAAATACAGGAATACCTATTAAACCTATAAGTAAATAAATCCCTACAGAAATAGCTCCAAGTTTAGGTCCTAATAAAAGGCCTGCTAGTGTAGTAAATAAAACTTGTAAAGTAAATGGTACTACAGGTATTGGAATTTTAATAAAAGCACCAACAGCAATTAATGCAGCAAAAAGTGAACATAAAATAAGTGATTTCGTTGATAATTTATTCATTTAATTTAACCTCCTAATAGTTACTTCACCAGAATTTAAAACTTTTATAGAACCATCATCATGTTTAACAACTAAAGAACCATCATTATTTATATCAATAGCTTTACCAATGGATGAAACACCAGCACTTATATAGACAATTTCATTATTTAAAATAATACTTCTTTTCTTATATTCAGATATAAAGTCATAACTTTTAATTTGAGGAATCATACTTAGGATATTATTTACTATTTCTGCACAAAGAATATTTCTATTGATATTTCCATTGTTATTACTAAATAATGAAGAGGCTATTGTTTCAAGTTCTTTAGGGAAACTTTCTTTAGGCTTATTAAAGTTAAGTCCTATTCCTAAAATTAAATAATCAATAGTTCCACTTTCAAAATTAGTAGAAGCTTCTGTTAATATTCCTCCTACTTTTTTATTGTTTAAGTAAATATCGTTTATCCATTTTATTTGGCATTCTATTCCTGTTACTTTTTGAATTGCATTACATATAGCAACAGAAGCAGAAGTTGTTATTAAAACTGAATCCATTGCAGTTAAATTAGGTCTAAGTATAATGCTCATATAAATTCCAGTATTAGCTGGTGAATAAAATACTCGACCAAGCCTACCTTTACCTACACTTTGTTCTTCGGAAATTATAACCGTACCATGTTTAGCACCATTTAAAGCTAAAGTTTTTGCAACATCATTAGTAGAAGAGACTAATTTGTAAGTATAGATATCAATTTTTGAATATTCATTATTTAAATATAAAGAAATACCTTCTTTAGAAATAAAATCTGTATTTGTTGCTAGGGAATAACCTTTATTAGTAACAGCATTTATTGTATAGCCTTCACTTCTAAGTGCATTAATTGCTTTCCATATGGAAGTTCTCGAAATATTAAGTTTTTTAGCAATTTCCTCACCAGAAATATTTTTACCTTTATTTTCTTCTAAAATTTTTAAAACTTTTCCTTTTATTAACATAATTACCTCCATAGAAAGTATTATATTGGAGATAAAATAGTTTGTCAATAAAAATATATTAAATGGTTAACAATTAAAGGCGATATTAAATTAGTCTTCTCAAATGTTTGACATTTACAAAATAGAGGAATATAATACATTAAAAGTATAAAAAAATCCTATGAAGAGGAAGAGTAATTAAATTTAGGTTCAATAAAGAGAGCTAGGAGTGGTGGAAGCTTAGCAAGAAAAAATTTAATGAATGGACCTTTGAGGAACAAGGTGAAATTAAAGTTTTAAGAGTATCTTAGTGGTGAACTGCACCTTACAGCAGTTAAAGTATGTTAGTACTTTAGTTAGAGTGGTATAAATTTATTTATACAATTTAGGTGGCAACACGGATAATAACTTCGTCCTATTAGTTATAGGAGGGAGTTTTTTTGTTTTTAAAATTATTATTCAAGAATAATACATCTAGAAGTTTTGAATAAACAATAGATAGAAAAAGTTATGAAATAAGGAGTGAAAGTAATGAAAAAAGAAACACTTTTAACAGGAGATAGACCAACGGGAAAACTTCATATAGGACATTATATAGGTTCTTTAAAGAATAGGGTTACCTTGCAAAATAGTGAATTATATAATAGCTATATTATGATTGCAGATCAACAAGCATTAACTGATAATGCACGAAACCCTGAAAAAATAAGAAATAATTTAATAGAGGTTGCTTTAGATTATTTATCTGTAGGAATAAATCCATCAAAATCTACTATTTTTATTCAATCACAAATTCCAGAATTAAATGAACTTACAATGCATTATTTAAATTTAGTTACAGTTGCAAGGCTAGAAAGAAATCCAACAGTTAAAAGTGAAATAAAAGAAAGAAATTTTAATATGAGTATTCCTGCGGGATTTATGATTTATCCAGTAAGTCAAGCAGCAGATATTACAGCGTTTAAAGCAAATATAGTACCAGTAGGTGAAGATCAACTTCCTATGATAGAACAAACAAGAGAAATAGTAAGAAGTTTTAATAATATTTATAAAGAAGATGTTCTAGTAGAGCCTAGGGCTATATTACCAAAGGAAGGATTAGGTAGATTACCTGGTATTGATGGAAAAGCAAAAATGAGTAAGTCATTAAATAATGCAATTTATCTTAGTGATGAACCAGATGTAATAAAAAATAAGGTAATGTCAATGTATACTGATCCTAATCATATTAGAGTAGAAGATCCAGGAACTATAGAAAATAATACTGTTTTTATCTATTTAGATGCCTTTTGCAATGAAATAGATAAATTGCAAGAAATGAAAATGCATTATCAAAGAGGGGGACTTGGTGATGTAAAAGTAAAAAAATATTTAAATGAAATAATTCAAGCTGAGCTAGAACCAATTAGAAATAGGAGAAAGGAATATGAGAAAAATTTAGATTATGTATATGAGGTACTGAAAGAAGGTAGTAATAATGCAAGAAAAATAGCATCTAATACATTAAGAGATGTAAGAAATGCTATAGGAATTGAGTATTTTAAATAAGCTATTGAAATAATTAGACCACCTATGGTCTAATTATTTTTGTATTTTATGAATATAATATTTTTGAGGAACTTTCTACCAAGTCGCTAGTAAGTTTCGCCATGTATTCTATACTTTCTTGTTTACTAGTATTTATCCAATCTTGAATTAGCCCTATTATTCCATAATAAGTAAAAGAATAATAGTAGTCATATTTTTTAGGATCAGCATTAGGATATAATCTATTCCAAACATCTATGCATAGCCTTTTCATAATTTCCTTAATTTTCTCTATAAAAATAGAATCCGCATTAATATGAGGACCTAAGAAAATTGATAATAGCTCACTATTCTTATCAATAAATTCCAATATATCTTTCATTAATGAATAAGGCTCATCAGAGTTAGTACAAGATGAATTGTGAAATAATATTACACTCTCAAGTTCTACTAGTAATTGCTCTTTAATGTTGTCTACCATATCAAAGATATCCTTATAATGTAAATAAAAAGTCTTTCTATTTATGTCAGCTAAGTCTGTAAGTTCTTTAACAGTAATTTGATTAATGTTTTTATCTTTTATTAGTATCATTAAAGATTCATTTAGTTTTAGTCTGGTTTTTCGTACTCGTCTATCCATATAAAAGCTCCATTCAAATAAAAATATTTATATAATATAACAATTTATACTTTTTATACATTTTAAAGATAACTTAATTATTATTCAACTCTTAATTTATCAAAACATAAGTTTATAAAATACTTTTAACAAAACCTTAATAAATTAATACACAATTTGTACTCAATGTGTGTATTATACCACAGTGAATTACTTTATTGGTAATTGTATTGTTGGTATTTCATAAATATACTTAAACCGAATGATAATTAGTTAGAGGTGAGACGCAGTATGGAAATTTTTTTTAGACAAATTATTAAACATAAAAAAACTGTAATTTTTACATTTGGACTTTCACTAGTTTTATGTTTTATTTGCAGTAAATTTGTATCAGTTAATTATGATATGAACGATTATCTTCCAGATGATTCTAAGTCTACAATATCTTTAGATATTATGGAAGATGAATTTGAAGGTGGAATACCTAATGCAAGGGTAATGGTATCTAATATTACTATACCCGAGGCTTTAGAAATTAAAGATAAATTATTAAATATTGATGGTGTACAAGATGTTACATGGTTAGATGATGTTGTTAATATAACAGAACCTATTGAAACTTTAGATAGAGAAACAGTTCAAGATTATTACAAGGATGAAGCGGCATTATTTACAGTTACTGTTGATCAAAATAAAAGAATTGAAGCAGTAAATGAAATAAGAAATTTAATTGGTGATGATAATGCAATGGCAGGTTCAGTTGTTAATACTGTAGTTGCAACAGAAGCTACCTCTAAAGAAGTTAGTAAAATTATATTATTTATAATACCAATATGTTTAATCGTATTAGCAATTACAACAACTTCTTGGTTTGAACCAATATTGTTTATGTTAACTATAGGCGTAGCAATAATGCTAAATCAAGGAACGAATCTTTTATTTGGAGAGATTTCCTTTGTAACAAATGCAGCGGGAAATGTATTACAGTTAGCAGTATCTATGGATTATGCAATTTTCTTATTGCATAAATTTACAGAGTTTAGATTGCAGGGGTTAGAACCAGAGGAAGCAATGGTACAAGCATCTGTTAAAAGTGTTGGCTCAATCTTTTCAAGTGGGATAACAACAGTTATTGGATTTGCAGCCTTAATATTAATGAGATTTAAAATTGGTCCAGATATGGGAATTGTAATGGCAAAAGCTATAGCTCTAAGTTTAGTAACTATTATTATTTTACTTCCTGTACTTACAATGTATTGTTACAAGATTATTGATAAAACTGAACATAAATTATTAATACCTAAATTTGATAAATTTGCAAATTGTGTTAGAAAAATAATGATACCTTTAGTTATTATTTTTTTAATCGTAATGGTACCATCCTATTTAGCACAGACAAAAAATACTTTTGATTATGGATCTTCAAAAATATTTGATGAAAGTACTAAGTTAGGTAGTGATACAAAGATAATAGAAGATACTTTTGGTAAATCTAATTCATTAGTTATTATGGTTCCAAAAGGTGATTTTGCAACAGAAAAGGAGTTAAGTAATGAACTAAAAGAAATAGAACAAGTTAGTTTTTAAAAATAAAAGCAAAATTAAAATAAAAAATGAAAATAAAGCAGTAAATGGCTAATCGAAGGGAGAATGATTTATATGAAAAAAAGTAAAAATAAAATTATAATGATAGTTTTAACAGCAACAATAATTAGTAATACTATGGTTCCAATATCTACTTTGGCAGAATCAAATACAATTTTAAATAACACCAATTATGCAACTGAAAGTCAAGGGAAAGAGGAAGTTATTTATATTAATTTAGATGGTAATGGTGAAGTTAGTAGTGCTTATGCAGTAAATATTTTCGATAGTCAAAATATTTTAGATTATGGCGATTATAGTGAAATCAGAAATATGAATACTAATGACACTTTATCATATAACAATGGTGAAATAACCGGAAGCAATAGTGTTGATAAACTTTATTACGAAGGTACTTTAAAAGAAGTTGAAATTCCATGGAATATAAATATAAAGTATTATTTAGACAGTAAGGAGATAAGTTCTAATGAATTAGCAGGAAAAAGTGGAACTTTAGAAATAAAAATTTCAATAACAGACAATGAAAAGTGCAATAGTACATTTTTTGAAAATTATGCCTTACAAACTACTATTACATTAGATACTGAAAAGTGTAATAATATTGAAGCTGAAGGGGCTACAATAGCAAATGTAGGAAGTACAAAACAGATTTCTCACATTATTTTACCAAACAAAGGAAAAGAAATTAGTATCAAAGCTGATGTTAATGATTTTGAAATGGCTTCAATGGCTATAAATGGTGTTAAATTGGGACTAAGTATAGATGTAGATACCAATAGTTTATTAGATAAAGTAAATGAATTAACAGATGCAATAGAAAAATTAGATTCAGGAGCAATTTCTATTAATGATGGAAGTATAGAATTAAATAATGGAGCTTATGATTTATCCAATGGAGTGAATAGTCTTAGTACTGGAGTGAATTCTTTAAATGACGGTATTATAACTGTATATAAAGGACTTCAAGAATTAAATAGCAATTCAAAAGAGTTAACAAGTGGATCAAAGGAAGTTTTAGATGCATTAAATGAAATAGGATCTGCATTAAATAATATTAATATGTCCAAGGAAAGTATAAGTGAATTAGTTTCAGCATCTTCTGATGTTCAAACTGGTATAAATGAATTAGTTTCAGCAATTACATTATTACAAGGAAATGCAAATTATGAAGCTTATAAATCTATTATGAATGCTAATGGATTAGATATTGATTATCTTCAAAGTAATAATGCCAGTGCTATAGAAAATATGAAATCACAAATATCAGTTCTTACTGAAGCAAGAGATAATTTATTAGCAGCAGGGGTACAAGCAGATGATAGTCAAATTATACAAATTCAAACTCAAATAGAGATGTATAATCAAATTATAACTTTACTTCAAGGAAATATGGCATCGATTAGTGGAACAGAAAGTTATTTAAATAACATTTCAGATGGAATAGGACAAGTATTAGGTGGTGCAACTGAATTACAAACTAAATATGCTGAATTTAATAATGCAATTCAAGGTTTATCTGCATTATTAAATGATATGATATATAATATGTCAAACCTATCTACAGCAATAAATACATTAATATCAGAATATAATAAATTAGATGTAGGAATTAATGAATATACAAATGGAGTAGAAACATTACTGCAAGGATATTCTCAACTTGTAGAAGGATCAACAAATTTAGTAAACGGAACATCTACTTTAAAAAGTGGAGCTGAAAAATTAAGTTCAGGTGTTGCGGAATTAAAAGGTGGAACTACGGAATTATCAAATGGAACAACAGAATTAAATGATAAGACAGCCAATCTTGATACAGAAATAACAGATGAAATTGATAAAATGGTTGATAATTTAGATGGAACAAGTGATGAAATAGTATCATTTACTTCAGAAAAAAATACAAATGTGCAATCAGTACAATTTGTAATTAAGACGCCAGAAATAAAAAAAGCAACTATAGAAGTTTTAAAGGATGAAGAAAAAAGTCCTACTTTATGGGAAAGAATAATAAATTTATTTAAATAAAATATAGGTCTTTAAGGTAATTAAATCTTACCTTGGAGACCTATATTTTTCCAAGTAAGTGACATTACAAAGAGAAAAATGTATAATAAATTTATGAGTCAAATGAAAAGGGAGGATTTAAAATGGGCTTAAGGAAAGAAAAAGCAATTGAATTACACAAAAATAGATATACATGTTCACAGGCAGTAGCATGTGCTTTTTGTGATCTTGTAGATGTTGATGAATCTACCATGAAAGATATGGTTAGAAGATATAGTGGAGGAGCTTATAAAGTATGTGGAGCTGTAATGGGAGCATACGTTATAGTTAATTATTTAAAAGGAAATGTAAATCCAGATAATCCTGCTGAGCCAATAAGGGATGATGTAAAGTTATTAAATGAAATAGAAAAAAGATTTAAGGAAAAAAATTCATCTGTAGTATGCAAAGAGTTAAAAGGAATAGGCACAGGAAATGTACTACGTTCATGTAGGGGTTGTGTAGAAGATGCAGCTGAAATTCTTGAAGAATTAATTGATGAAAAAAATAATTAATGTTTATAAAATAAAAAATATAATTACTTCTTATAATACACCTAGTTTGATTTTGTTAAGCTAGGTGTATTAGTATATTTAGATAAAATATATTTATAGTAGCAATAATATAAAATTTTCATATAATAATGTTATTCAATATTATTATAGTTGGAGAAAATAAATATGTGAAAATATAAATAATAGAGAACTTTTTTTATAATGTATAAGTCTAATTAGTATAAGAGAAAATTTGGCAATATATTATGAGGTGTAAAAGAGTTGTGGAAGAAATTAATTTTATCAGAAAAAGATTATGAATATTTAACTAAAGGATTAGCTGGTGGTGTTGGAATTGGAATTATTATTGGTGCGATAGCAGAAAATATATTATTATTCTTTGCACTTGGAGGAGTTTTAGGAATTATATGTGCAACTATTTTTTCAACTATAAAAAAGTTTAAAATTAAGCATAAAGCTTAAAATTATTAGCATTCTTATAAATGTATAAGAAAAGGTTATCTTTTTAAATTTAATTAGAAGAGGAGTAGGCAATGCCTATTCTTTTTTTAGTTTTAAAGATAATAATTATTACAATGATATTATATAGAAATTCAATTTAATTAATTTTTCTATTCTTAATAAATAAAAAGAATGATAAAATATATTATATGTAAATAAATGGATGGCACAAAAATACTTTTACAGATCTTTAAATTCTAAACTTTAATTTTTATTATATCCAATCTAGGGGGAGAAGGGATGATATGAACAAGTTAGTAATATTCATAAGGTGAAAATTATTAAAGGAGAACCTAAGGGGTTAAAAGTTAGAAGTATTTATGACATAAGATAATAAAGAGATAAACTAGGTATTTAGATTAATAAAATTATTAAAAAATGGTAAGTATAAAGAGATGAATCAGCATAAATAATATAAATTTTCAATATTATTTATGCTGATATATTTATTAGTATTAATAATAGAAGTAGAATTATTTGAATTAATATATTTTAAAGTATTGCAAAAGGAAAAATTGAAACTGAGCCTGTTACTTCACCAATATTAGTACTATTAGTTGTAAATTTTAAATAAAAAGGCATTGTTAATGATGTGTCTTCTTTTTTGGCTTGAACAATGAACCCACTGGATACAGTAGCATTACCGTTACTTGCTGAATTGGAAGTAGCTGTAGTATCATATGAAAATTCAAATATATTATCTATATAAGGAGCTATTTGAAAATAACTATTTGCACCTACATTTGCTGAGACAATATAGCTTATAAAATAAACATATCCTTCAGTAAGATTTATAATTGTACTGTCATTATCAGATAAACTAGTAAGTCCACCAATATTTATTCTTTTAAAAAAACTAATATCATCTTGAGATTTTAGATTAATATTATATATAGTATATACATCATATGAATTTAGATAAGGACCAGTAGGGCCAGTAGGTCCAGTTAAGCCAATAGGTCCAGTATTTCCAGTAGAACCAGTAGGTCCAGTGTTGCCAGTGTTGCCAGTGAGACCAGTAGGACCGGTTAAACCAATAGGTCCAATATTACCAGTAGGACCAGTAGGACCAGTTAAGCCAATAGGTCCAATATTGCCAGTGGGACCAGTAGGACCGGTTAAACCAATAGGTCCAATATTGCCAGTGGGACCAGTAGGACCAGTTAAGCCAATAGGTCCAGTGTTGCCAGTGGGACCAGTAGGTCCAGTCAAGCCAATAGGTCCTGTATCACCAGTAGAGCCAGTAGGTCCAGTTAATCCAGTAGACCCTATGTTACCAGTTGGACCGGTAACACCTGTTATTCCTATTAAAATTGGTAGGCTAGGAAATATATATGGACAATATTCATAATATGGACACTGATAACAATATTGGTAAATTACTTTGTATGCTGTACAACAGTATTTAATATTTTTACTTATATAATGATTACTATTCATTAGATCTCCTAAATAATTAATATGATTTTAACTACTATAAATAGATAAATTTTTACATATATTAATTTATTCTTTATCATATTAATATGGTACTTATAAATTTATTAATATCCTAAAGAATAATATTATAAGTATAGAAAGTTAAAAGTAGTTAATTTAGAATAAACTATGATAAACTATATAAAAACATAAAGGAGTATAAGTACGTATGGAAGAAACAATTAATAGAATAAGAAAGTTTAGAAAGGACAGGGACTGGGATCAATTTCACTCACCTTCAAATTTATCAAAGGCAATTTCTATAGAGGCAGGAGAACTATTAGAAGAATTTTTATGGAATAATGAAAATTATAATAAACAAAATGTGGAGGAAGAATTAGCTGATGTTATGGTATATTGCATACATATGGCAGATGCTTTAAATCTGGATATCTCAGAGATAATAAATAAGAAAATGGATAAAAATGAAAAGAAGTATCCAGTAGAGAAAGCAAAAGGTAATAGTAAAAAATATACAGAGTTATAATAGTAAGCATTTATATTATATTGTAAATAATGCTAAAAAATTGTATAATTATTCTAAAACATTTAGAAGTAAAGGCAGGAAAGCAAATGAATAGGGGCAATTTAATTGAAATTTTAAAAAAGAAAATAGTAGTTCTTGATGGAGCTATGGGAACAAGTATACAAAATTATAATTTAAATGAAAAGGACTTTAGAGGGGATTTACTAAAGGATTTTCATAAAGATCAAAAAGGTAATAATGATATATTATCTATAACAAAACCAGAAGTAATAAAAGAAATACACAGAAGCTTCTTAGAGGCAGGTTCAGATATAATTGAAACAAACTCATTTAATTCAACAAGTATTTCTCAAGAAGATTACGATTTAGCACATTTAGTTTATGATTTAAATTATCATTCAGCTAAAATAGCAAGAGAAGTTGCAGATGAATTTACAGCAATGAATCCTGATAAGCCAAGATTTGTTGCAGGTTCTATTGGACCAACGAATAAAACAGCGTCATTATCACCAGATGTTGAAAATCCAGGTTATAGAAATATAACATTTGATGATTTAGTTGATTCTTATAGTGAGCAAATAGGGGCATTAGTAGATGGTGGAGTAGATTGTTTATTAATAGAAACTGTTTTTGATACATTAAACTGTAGAGCAGCAATAGTTGCGGCAAACAATGTATATAAATTAAAAGGATTTACTTTACCAATAATGATTTCAGGTACATTAACAGACAAATCAGGAAGAACATTAGCAGGGCAAAAATTAGAAGCTTTTGCTCAATCAGTTAGAAATGAAAATGTAATTTCTATAGGATTAAACTGTTCTTTTGGTGGTGCAGATTTGATACCTTTTATTAAAGAATTAGCTGATACACAGGATTTATATATATCATGTTATCCTAATGCTGGATTACCTAATGTTTTAGGGGAGTATGATGAAATTCCAAGCATAACAGCTAAATATATTAAAGAATTAGCAAGTGAAAAAAAGGTTAATATAGTAGGGGGATGTTGTGGAACTACAGCAGAACATATTAAAGCAATTGCAGAAGTAGTTGAAGGTGTAGAGCCAAGAACCATTCCTAATATAAAAAAAGAAAGTATTTATTGTGGACTTGAAATTGTAAGAAGTAATAAAGAAAATAACTTTATAAATATAGGTGAAAGAACTAATGTTGCAGGTTCTGCAAAATTTGCAAGACTTATAAGGGAAAAGAAATACGAAGAAGCTTTATCTATTGCAAAGGAGCAAGTAGAAAATGGAGCTCAAATAATTGATGTAAATTTTGATGATGGTTTATTAGATAGTGCTAAGGAAATGGAATATTTCTTAAGACTTATAGCTTCAGAACCAGATATAGCTTCAAGACCTATAATGATTGATTCTTCAAGATGGGAAGTTGTTGAAGCCGGTCTTAGAAGTATTCAAGGTAAACCAATAGTAAATTCAATTTCATTAAAAAATGGTGAGCAAGAATTTTTAAATCATGCTAAGGTTGTTAAGGACTTTGGTGCTGCAGTTGTAGTAATGGCATTTGATGAAAATGGACAGGCTGATACTTATGAAAGAAAAATATCCATTTGCAAAAGGGCTTATGATTTATTAGTAAATAAATTAAATTTCCCACCAGAAGATATAATTTTTGATCCTAATATTTTAGCTATAGCAACTGGTATTGAGAATCATGATAATTATGCAGTTGATTATATTAATGCAACCAAATGGATTAAAGAAAATTTACCATATGCAAAAGTTTCAGGTGGAGTATCAAATTTATCTTTCTCATTTAGAGGAAATAACACAATAAGAGAAGCTATGCATTCTGTATTTTTATATCATGCAATTGAGGCTGGAATGGATATGGGAATTGTAAATCCAGGAATGATTCAAATTTATGACGATATACCAAAGGATTTATTAAGATTAGTTGAAGATGTTGTCTTAAATAAACACAAGGATGCAGCAGAAAGATTATTAGATAAAGCTGAAGATTATAAAACAGGCAATGTTGTTAATAATACAAATAAAAATTTATGGAGAGAAAATAGTTTAAATGATAGATTAAGTTATGCTTTGGTTAAGGGTATAACAGAATATTTAGAGGAAGACTTAGGGCAAGCTATTAAAGAATATCCTAAGCCTTTAAGTATAATTGAAGGGCCTTTAATGGATGGAATGACTAGAGTAGGAAAATTATTTGGTGATGGAAAAATGTTCTTACCACAAGTTGTAAAATCAGCACGTGTTATGAAAAAGGCTGTATCATATTTACTTCCATATATAGAAAAAGAAAAAAAGCAAGGTGAAACATCAAGTGCTGGAAAAATTCTTTTAGCAACTGTAAAAGGTGATGTTCATGATATAGGTAAAAACATTGTAGGTGTAGTTCTTGCTTGTAATAACTTTGAAATAATAGATTTGGGAGTAATGGTTCTGTGTGAAGAAATACTAGATAAAGCTATTAAAGAAAATGTTGATATAATTGGATTAAGTGGACTAATAACACCATCTTTAGATGAAATGTGCCATGTGGCTATTGAAATGGAAAAGAGAAAAATGAATATTCCTTTAATTATTGGTGGAGCTACTACTTCAAAAGCTCATACAGCTCTTAAAATTGATCCTAATTATAGTGGAGCAGTTATTTATGGATATGATGCTTCTAAAACAGTTGAAATATCAAAGAATTTATTAGGAACTAATAAAAATGAATATATTAAGGCTATTAAAGATGAATATGAAGAAGTAAGAAAAAATTATAATAGTCATGAAAATAAGATGATTTCTTTAGAGAAAGCAAAAGAAAATAGTTTTAAGATTGACTGGGTTAATAGAGAAATTTCAAAGCCAAACTTTATAGGAATAAAAGAAGTTAAGGATTATTCAGTATCTGATTTAAGACCATATATTGATTGGACATTCTTCTTTATAGCATGGGAAATGAAAAAGTTATATCCAGATATATTAGAAGATTCAGTTTATGGAAAAGAAGCTAAAAAGATTTTTGATGATGCTAACAAAATGTTAGACTTTATTGAAGAAAATAATATTATTGATATTAAAGGTGTTTTTGGAATTTTTGAAGCTAATTCTAATGGAGATAATATTGAGGTTTATACTAAAGATAAATCACAAACAACTATATTCAATTTACTTAGAGAACAAAGAGAAAAAAGCAATGGTGAGTACTTATGCCTTTCAGATTTCGTTGCACCAAAAGAAAGTGGTAAGGAAGATTACTTAGGTGGATTTATTGTAACAACAGGATTAGGAGCAGATGCTTATGCTAAAAAACTTGAAGATGAAGGTGATTCTTATAACGCAATTATGTTAAAGCTTGTTTGTGATAGATTGGCAGAAGCATTTGCTGAAAAGCTTCATGAAGACATTAGGAAAATTTATTGGGGGTATGATCCAGACGAAAACTTATCTATGAAAGAAATATTTAAGGCAAGTTATAGAGGAATAAGACCTGCATTTGGCTATCCGTCACTTATTGATCAAAGCCAAATGAAAAAATTATTTAATATTTTAGATGGTGAAAAAGTAACTGGGGTTAAACTTACTGAAAGTTATATGATGGATCCTGTATCATCTGTTTGTGGATTATATTTTGCTTCAGAAGATTCTAGATATTTTAACTCAAACTATATAGATAAAGATCAAGCAGAAGATTATGCAAAAAGATGTGGATGCACATTAGAAGAGTTAGAAAAATCATTACCTAATATATTAAGCTATAAGTAAAGTACATTTAATAAACTGAGGGGAGATAATTTCCCTCAGTTTATTTATCTTGCTAATAGTATTATTAGATTAGAAGAAGAGTTTAACTTTTAGATTTTTGGTGGCTGTTGTGGTACAGATAATATATATTTGAAGGAAATAGCAAAAAGAATAAAATAAATATTTTTAGTTTAAGTAAAAAAAATAATATTATTGACATTAATTACAAATAGGAATATGATTTAATCATAATTTAATTTACAAATATAGGATATATTTCAATCTGATAGAAAAGTTAAATCTAATCTAAAAGAGAGTAATTAATAGTTTTGTTAAAAATATATAAGTGCCTCTATAAGTTTATATATTTTATTTAGCTAGCTTTCTTTTATTAGAAGCTAGCTTTTTTTTATTAGATAAATAAGGGGATGAGAATTTTGAAAAAAATAGCTGTAATAAGTGCAATATTAGAAGAACCGAAAGAATGTCAAGAAAGATTCAATAATGTAGTTTCTAGCTTTAGAGGAAGTATAAAAGGAAGAATGGGAATACCATTTGAAGAAGGAATATCAGTTATAAGCATTACTGTAACAGGAACATTAGAAGAAATAAATAGTTTAACTGGGAAGCTTGGAAATATACAGGGTGTTGTAGTGAAAACAGCAATTGCTAAAAGGGAGATTTAATAAAAGGTATGAGTGTTATAGAAATTATAAACAAGCTATATAATACAAGTACTGCAACTAGAGAAGAACTTAATTATTTACTAGATAATTTAACAAAAAAAGATAAAGAGTATTTAATAGAAAAGTCTCATGAAATAGCTTTAAATAATTATGGTAATAATGTTTATATTAGAGGTCTTATAGAATTTACAAATTACTGTATTAGAGATTGTAAATACTGTGGTATTAGGAAATCAAATAATAAAGCAGATAGATATAGGCTTAGTATTGAGCAAATATTAGAATGTGCTGAACTTGGAGACAAATTAGGATATAAGACATTTGTACTTCAAGGTGGGGAAGATCCATATTTTACTGATGAAATAATGGTTGAAATAATTAAAAAGATAAAAGGAAAATATCCATATAATGCAATTACTTTATCTTTAGGTGAACGTTCATATGAATCATATGAAAGGATGTTTAAAGCAGGTGCAGACAGATATTTATTAAGACATGAAACAGCAAGTAAAGAATTATATGAATCTTTACATCCAAATTCTAGCTTTGAAAATAGAAGAAAGTGTCTTGAAAATTTAAAGAAAATTGGTTATCAAATAGGGGCTGGATTTATGGTAGGACTTCCAAAGCAAACAAATAATGATTTAGTTAATGATTTGTTATATTTAAAAGAATTAAATCCACATATGTGCGGAATAGGTCCATTTATCCCCCATAAAGATACACCTCTTTATAATGAAAACTGTGGAACATTAGAAAAAACTATTACGATGTTAGCCTTAGTTAGGTTAATGTTACCTAAAGTTTTATTGCCAGCAACAACAGCGCTTGGTAGTATAGATCCTCTTGGTAGAGAAAAAGGATTAAAAGCAGGTGGAAATGTTGTAATGCCAAATCTTTCACCTACAAATGTTAGGGAAAAGTATTTATTGTATGATGGAAAAATATGTACTGGTGATGAAGCAGCAGAATGTAGAGCTTGTATAGAAAAAAGAATTAATAAAGCAGGTTTCAAATTAAATATTAGTAGAGGTGACAGCTTAGTATTATCAGAAGAGGAAATTAATAATATAAATAAAAATATTAAAATAGAAAAAATTATTAAAGAAAATTTAGATAATATAAGTTTAGTAAAAAAAGGGTAGGAGAATAGATTATGTATATTAATCATGAAGAAGTCTGTAGATTATTAGAAGATGGTAAAAATGCTACTAGGGACGATGTTTTAAAAATTTTAAATAAAGCAAGAGAAAAAAATGGAATTTCTCATAGGGATATTGCCGTATTATTACAATTAGAAGATAAAGAATTATTAAATGAAATGTTTAAAGTTGCTGGTGAAATTAAAAAGTCCATTTATGGAAAAAGAGTAGTTTTATTTGCACCACTTTATATTAGTGATTTTTGTGTTAATAATTGTGTTTATTGTGGATATAAAAAGTGCAATACTTTTAAAAGAAGAAAGCTTACACAAGATGAAATAATAGAAGAAGTTAAAATATTAGAAAAAATGGGACATAAAAGATTAGCATTAGAGCTTGGAGAAGACCCTGTAAATGCTCCAATTGAATATGTTTTAGAAAGTCTTGATACTATTTATAAAACTCAAAATGAAAATGGAAATATTAGAAGAGTTAATGTAAATATTGCAGCAACAACAGTTGAAAATTATAAAAAACTTAAAGAAGCTAATATAGGAACTTATATATTATTTCAAGAAACATATCATAAACCAACATACGAAATTATGCATCCACATTCATTAAAGTCAAGTTACGAATATCATTTAAATGCTTTTGATAGAGCAATGGAAGGTGGAATTGAAGATGTTGGTGGGGGAGTTTTATTTGGATTAGCTGATCCTAAATTTGAAGTTTTATCATTAATGATGCACAATGAACATCTTGAAAAAAAATTCGGAGTTGGATTCCATACAATTTCAGTTCCAAGAATAAGGCAAGCTGAAGGTGTTACTTTAGAGAATTTTCCACATCTTTTAAGTGATGAAATGTTTAAAAAGGTAGTAGCAATTATAAGAATTGCAGTACCATTTACAGGAATAATCATGTCTACTAGAGAAGAGGAGGAAATGAGAAGAGATGCTCTTAAATTTGGAGTAACTCAAGTTAGCTCTGGATCTTCAACAGGAGTAGGTGGATATAAGCAAAGGGAAGAAGGAAAAAGCATTGAACAATTTAAGACTTCAGATGAAAGAACACCATTAGAAGTATTAAATTGGTTATTAGATGAAGGATATATTCCAAGCTATTGTACAGCATGCTATAGAAAAGGTAGAACTGGTGAAACTTTTATGGGGTTAGCTAAAAGTGGAGAAATTCAAAATATGTGTGAACCAAATGCGTTAATGACTTTAATGGAATATTCATTAGATTATGGTGATAAAGAAACCTGTGAAAAAGCTGAAAAATTGGTGAATGAAGAAATAATTAAAATCAATAATGAAGCAATAAGAAAGTTTGTCATTGAAGGAATAGTAAAATTGAAGGAAGGTAAAAGAGATATTTATATTTAGGAGGAAAGTATGAATAGTACACCAAATGCTAATAGAAAACACGTAGCTATATTCGGTAAGACAAATGCAGGTAAATCATCTTTAATAAATAGTATTTGTGGACAAGAAATTGCAATTGTATCAAAAATAGCAGGAACAACAACAGATCCTGTATTTAAAGCAATGGAGTTAATATCAATAGGGCCAGTTTTATTTATAGATACAGCTGGTCTTGATGATAAAAGTGAAGTTGGTAAACTAAGAATAAAAAAAACTAAGGAAATGATGAAAAGAACTGATTTTGCTTTATATTTGATGGACGTTAATAATATAGATGATAGTGATTATGAAGAAATAAAGTTAGAATTTAAAAAATATAACATGCCTTATATGTTGATTATTAACAAAATAGAAGATACCGAAAAATCAAAGCTTGATGAATTAAAAAGTAAATATAAAGAAGCAAAGTTTGTATCTACTTATAGTAAAGAAGGTATTGATGAACTTAAAAATGAATTAGTAGCAAAGCTACAAGATAGTGAAAATGAAATGCCTATAATAGGTAATTTAGTTCCATATGGAGGAAAGGTCATATTAGTAGTTCCAATAGATTCAGAAGCACCAAAGGGGAGAATTATTCTTCCACAGGTTCAATGTATTAGAGATTGTTTAGATAATGGAATTAAAACATATGTAGTTAGAGATACAGAATTAGCTTCAGCTTTAGAAGATATACAGGATGTTGATTTGGTAGTAACTGATTCTCAGGCATTTAAAAAAGTAAGTGAAATAGTTCCTAAAAATATAAAATTAACAGGTTTTTCAATACTTTTTGCTAATCATAAGGGAGATTTAAAATCATTTGTTGCTGGAGCTAGAAAAATAAATGATTTAAATAAAGATTCTAAAATTCTAATTTGTGAAAGCTGTACCCACAATGTATCTCACGAGGATATAGGTAGAATTAAAATTCCAAAGCTTCTTAATAAATATGTTGGTACTAAACTTAATTATGAATTCAAAGTTGGTCATGATTTTCCAGAAGATATTAATAAATATGATTTAATAATTCACTGTGGTGGATGTATGATTAATAGAAAAACTATAGTTAATAGAATTGAGATTTGTAATAAAGAAAAAGTAGCCATTACAAATTATGGAGTTGTATTAGCTTACTTAAATGGAATTTTAGATAGAAGCTTAGAAATATTTGAAAACAATTAGTGTAAAATAAGGTTGTCTTTTTAAGGCAGCCTTATTTATTTTTGGTATTCTTTTTAAGGAAGATAAAAGCTATTAGCGGCTTCTAATAAAAATTTATTATAACTACTATTTTCAATAACAGTTGGGCATGATAATTCAAGTGGACTAATTAAACTTTTAAACTTAAGATCATTTAAAAGATGAATTGATTTATTTAAGCTAATAGGTAATATATCATTAAAATCACTATTGTTAGGAGATATTGAAATAGAATTAATAAGCTCCCTTGTTGATTTTAAATCATATATTTTAATATTTTCTTTAAGAAATTTTCTTAATAAAGTAGTACTAAAATTATTATTTATTATAGTGAATTTATCGCAATTATTATAAAAATAATTGTCTAACCAAAGGTGAGAGTAATACCCAACAATATATGATTTTTCGAAGTGATTTACGTTTAATTTAAGTATTTTAGAATTAAATATATCTAAATTAGATTCATCATTAATTGTTTCTTCAAAATGAGAAAGGCAACCTTTTTTTTCATTATTAAAAATAAAATAATAATCTGGAGCAATACTGCCCAGAACTAAATAATTTAAATCATAATTATTATATTTTTTATTTGTTAGGTACTTTATAAAATTAATATGAGTTGTTAAATTTGGCATAATAGCTCCTCCATATTATACTCTTTTATTGATTTATATGAAAATATATTAAAAATTATTTCTCTTATAAGCACAAGACTCTTATATAATATACTCGTAAATGAGAATAAAATAAAAACAAAATACAGATGAAAACATAAAATAAATATTAAAAATAAATTAGAAAGGAAATAGAGTGATGAGATATGTAATTGTAAGCATTGTAAAAGGTCCTGCAGGAGATTTTAATAATAATTTAAGAAAAGATATCTTTAGTAAATATAAAGCTAAATCTTCTAAATTACCTGCACATTTTACAATAAAAGCACCATTTGAATATAACGAAAATATAACTGATTTAGAAAATTGTATAGAAGAAATAAGTAAAAAAGAAAAAGCTACACCTTATAAAATAGATGGATATAATCATTTTGATGATAGAGTAATATATATGGATGTAAATATGTCCAAAGAAGCAAAAAAAGTACATGATGAACTTATAGATAAACTTAGTACTATTTCATATATAAATTTTAAAAATAATGAAGGTAAAGATAAAATTTTTCATGTTACTTTAAGCTCAAAAAAAATACAAAAAATATATAAGCAATTATGGGATTATGTAAATACGATTCCCTGTTGTTTTGATTGTATGTTTGATAATATTTGTATCTATAAATGGCAAAATAATACTTGGGTTCTACACAGAGAATACAAATTAGAAAATTAAATAATTTATAAAACACATATAACCAGGATAGTGTTATATGTGTTTTTAATATCCTAAACATATAAATACTTTTGTATACATACATTAATATAAGAAAAAATTCTGTTTGGGGGAAATGATGAAAAGATTATTAATTATAAAAACTTTAATAGCTGGTATTATAATAATGCTTATTTATACTATTATTTTTAAAACAAATTTGATATTTTCAGAAGCTGAGATTTCAGCTTTTCTTACTTATATGAAAGAAAGAAATAATTTCTTAGGTGCTAGTAATTTTTTTATTTGGATTGTAATTATATCAGCATTAGTTATTACTGCTTTAAATAAAATGAGCAAAGTAAATAAAAAGAACTAAATATGTTGATTTATATACTAAAATTAAATAAAGCAATTTAAATATTTAATAAATTTATAAACAAATTTTACATTTTTACTTCTCTTAGCCCCAAAATAATATTATAATAGAGGAAATAATTAATTTATTTTACATTTATAGTAATATCTAGTCATAATACATATAAAGTAAATTTATATGTATTGGGGATTTTAAAATATATGACTATTTACTTTTATAAGATGACTAGTATTAAATTATTACTTTTAAAGGGGGCAAAGTTTATGAAAACTTCAAAACTAAAAAAAATATTTTCATTAATTCTAGCGATGACGCTGAGTACTACATTGTTTATAGGGTGTAGTGGAAATGAAAAATCAAAAACTGACGGAAATACTATAACTAATGAGGTGAAACAAGAAATTGTTTATAATTTAGGTGCCGATCCTCAAACAATTGATCCTTTGTTAAATACGGCCATTGATGGATCTAATGTTATTGTTAATGCATTTGAATGTTTAATGGTGTTAAATGAAAACAATGAGGCTGTTCCTGGTGCTGCAGAAAGCTATGAAGTATCTGATGATGGATTGGTTTATACGTTCAAACTTAGAAAAGATGGAAAATGGTCAGATGGTGAACCTGTTACTGCTAATGATTTCTATTATGCATGGATGAGAGGTCTAAATAAAGAAACAGCGGCTGAATACTGTTATCAATTCTTTTATATTAAAAATGGAGAAAAGTATTACAATGGTGAAGCAACAGCTGATGAGGTTGGATTAAAGGTTTTAGATGATTATACATTAGAAATTACCTTAGAAGCTCCAACAGCTTATTATCCACAATTATTAGCACATCAAACTTATTCTCCAGTAAGAGAAGATATAGTTACAGCTAATCCAGATACATGGGCTACTACTCCTGATACTTATATTGGAAATGGTCCATTTAAATTAGTTCGATGGGATATGAAAGATCAATTAGTCTTTGAAAAGAATGATAATTATTGGGATGCAGATAATGTAAAATTAGAAAAGATAACATATAAATTAGTAACAGATGAAACTACAGCTTATTCGGAGCTTAAAGCAGGTAATTTTGATGTTGTTAACTCTGTTCCAACTAATGAAATTGAGCCTGGTAAAAATGATGGGTTAGTGAAAATATTCCCTAAGCTTGGAACATACTTTTTTGCTATAAACGTAGGTAAACAAGATAGTATGTCAGAGAACGTTAAAAACGCACTAAGTAACAAATTAGTTAGACAAGCTCTTGCATTAGCAATTGATAGACAAGAAATAATAGATAATGTTGGTAAAGCAGATCAAGTAGCAGCTTACAGCTTTGTTCCTCTTGGTATTACAACATCAGATGGTAATGAATTCTCAAGTAAGGAATATTATGATCCCTCTGATATGGATGGAAATATTGAAAAAGCAAAAGAATTATTGAAGGAAGCTGGTTATGAAAATGGTGAAGGTTTACCAACCATTGAATTAATGTACAATACTGAAGGTGCTCATAAAGATGTATGTCAGATAGTTCAAGAAAATTTAGCTAAGATTGGAGTTAATGTAGAGTTAACAAATCAAGAATGGGCTGTATTTTTAAGTACAAGACAAAATGGAGAGTATCAAATTGCTAGACACGGCTGGATAGGTGATTATAGTGATCCTATGACATTCCTAGATATGTGGGTAACAGGCGGAGGAAATAATGATTGTGGATTTAGTAATTCTGAATATGACTCTCTTATTGCAGAAGCAAAAGTAGAAACTGATACTAAAAAAAGAGAAGAGTTATTAAGGCAGGCTGAAGATATATTAATGGATGAAATGCCAGTTATACCAGTATATTTTTATACAACTGTTATGGCATGGAATGATGACGTAGAAGGAGTACTTGTTACAGCACTGGGAAAAGTATATTTCAAAAATGCATATAAAATAGCTAAATAATAAATGGAAAAAACTCACTGAAATTGAAGAGCCCCGTTAAGTAGACAGGGGCTTATTCAACCCTAAAAGGTTCAGTGAGTTTTTTTATTTACAACAATCAATAAACTTTCTAAATAATTTAAGAGTAATTTCGTCATTAGAAGCCATCATTTCTGGATGCCACTGTATACCTATTACTATTTTTTCATCTACTAATTCTATTGCTTCAATAATTCCATCTGGAGATACTGCTGTAGTTTTAAAATTAGGAGCTATTCGCTTAACAGATTGATGATGAGCACTATTAACTAGATAGTTACTTCCAAATATATCGTATATAAAGCTATTTTTTTCAATGAAAATAGGATGACATCTTTCTGATAAATGACTATCTTGTTTATGAAGAATTTGAGTTTCTGTTGCATAAGATATATCTTGATAAAGTGTACCACCAAAGGCAACATTAATAACTTGACATCCCCTACATATTCCTAAAATAGGTATATCCATCTCAAATGCCTTTTTAACTAAGCTTATATGATACCAATCAACTAATGAGTTAGTATTTCCAAGTAAAGGCTTAGGAAGTTCTTCGTAAGATAAAGGATTAACATCTATGCCACCTGGTAATAATAATCCATCACAACATGATAATTGTTCTTGTATTATATTAATATCATTAATTAATGGCAAAATTATAGGTATTCCACCTGCATTAAATATAGCATTAGGATAATTGTTATTCACTTTTGTATAATAATCCCCGGCAAATTCAACTCTAAAATCTTTAGTTAATCCACCCGCAATTGCGATCTTAGGTATTTTCATATGGATAGCCCCCTCAATATCAAATATATAATATATATTATAATTCAAAAAAATCTCATAATAAAGTAAAATATGTAAAATAAAGACTAAAGTTAATAGACAAAATTATTTTATAAATGTATAATGTAAAAAAAGTAATAATTTATATTGTATTGCAAATATATAAAAGGGGGATTAATGTGATTAATTTAAGTATTCTTGAGGAGTTATCAAATTCATTCGGACCATCTGGTTTTGAAGATGATGTTACTAAAATAATTCAAAAACATTGTAGAGAAATGGATGTTAATATAGATGCTATGAATAATGTTTATGTTGAATTAAAGAATAACAACAAAAAAAGACCTGTTATAATGTTAGATGCACATACTGATGAAGTAGGTTTTATGGTACAAGCTATTAATGAAAATGGACTATTAAGTATAGTACAATTAGGTGGATGGCATATAACTAATATTCCTGCACATACTGTATATATAAAAAATAGAGATGGTAAACTTATTAAAGGAATTACAACTTCTAAACCTGTACATTTTATGACAGCATCAGAAAGAGCTAATAATACTTTAGAAATTGAAGATATTTACGTAGATGTAGGTGCAACTAGTAAAGATGAAGTAGTAAATACTTTTAATATACGAGTTGGAGATCCAATTGCACCTAAAGTAGAATTCGATTATAACAAAGAATTAGAAGTATGTTATGGAAAAGCTTTTGATAATAGAGTCGGTTGTTTTTGCATAATTGAAACATTAAAGCTTCTTTCACGAGAAAAAGACTTAGGTTTTGATATAATTGGTGCCTTTGCAGCACAAGAAGAAGTTGGCACTAGGGGAGCTCAAATAACTTCACAAGTAGTAAAGCCTGACTTAGCTATCGTATTTGAAGGATCTCCTGCTGATGACTTATATTATTCTAAAGGAATAGCTCAAAGTGTATTAAAAAATGGAACACAAATACGAAATCTAGATCAAGGATATATTGGTAATCATAAATTCATCAGGTATGCAGAAGACATAGCCGAAGAAAAACATATTAAATTTCAAAATGCAGTAAGAAGGGGTGGATCAACAAATGCAGCTAAAATAAGTTTATTTAATAAGGCTGTACCTGTTTTAGTATTAGGGATTCCTTCACGTTATGTCCATAGTCATTATAATTTTTGTGCTAAAGCCGATATAGAAGCAACAGTAAAGCTTGCATATGAAATAATAGTAAGCTTAAAAGATAATATAAATAAAATATTATAATAATTTATAGTCTACAATTTGCTAATAATTTATAACAAATTGTAGATTTTTTTAATTTAAAGATAAATAATATGGATTGGAATGTTTTTCTATAATGGTATAAATATTGGAATTTGTCTGCGAATAGTAAATTATTAGAAATTTATTATTTTTATAATTTTACTACTAAAATAATGTATAAATATTCCTAGATTAATTTCTGAAAGCGTGTAAACAAGCCCTTGGAAACGTTAACTAACTAAAATGAAAATATTATTAAATTAATTAAAACCTTAGAAAAAAGTTAAGAATATATTAAAAAAATATAACTTATATTAACGATATGTTTTGACAAAGTAAAAAAAGCAAGTATAATTAAATTACGAATTAACAATAAATAATTAAATAGTTAATACTTGGTATTTAAATTATGACTAATTAAATCAATATATTTATAATTATACAAAAAGTTTGCTATTAGTTTTTAATTGATATAATTCATAATTCTAATAGGATAAATTGCTTAAAGCAGTTTATATATATTACAAAGGGGGCAAATTTAAGATGAAAAGTTCAAAACTAAAAAAACTATGTGCTGTTATAATGGCAGCAACAATTAGTACAACCTTATTCATTGGCTGTGGAAGCTCAAATGATGGTAGTACTTCAAGCAAAGGTAATAGTAATGCCAGTGATACAGTTAAACAGGAATTAGTATTTAATTTAGGAGCTGATCCAGAAACAATCGATCCTACAATTAATACTGCTTCAGAAGCATCAACAGTTATTCTTAATGCTTTTGAATGTATTATGACACTTGATGAAAATGATAATGCAGTTGAAGGTGCAGCAGAAAGTGTTGAAGTATCAGATGATGGTTTAGTATATACTATTAAGTTAAGAAAAGATGGTAAATGGTCAGATGGGGAACCAGTTGTAGCTGATAACTTTAAGTACTCTTGGGTAAGAGCGCTTACTAAGGAAAATGCTGCAGAATATGCTTATCAATTATATTATATTAAAAATGCTGAAAAATACTATAATGGTGAAGCAACTACTGATGAATTAGGAATTAATGTTATTGATGATTATACTTTAGAAGTAACTTTAGAAGCTCCAACAACATACTTCCCTCAATTATTAGCATTTCCAACATATGCTCCATTAAGAGAAGATATTGTTAGTGCTGATCCAGAAGGATGGGCTACAAAACCTGAAACTTATGTAACTAATGGTGCATTTAAATTAGTTCAATGGGATATGAAAGATCAATTAGTATTCGAAAAAAATGAAAATTATTGGAATAAGGATAGTATTAAATTAGATAAATTAACTTTTAAACTTGTAACTGATGACACTACAGCATACTCAGAATTACAAGCAGGAAACTTTGATGTTGTTAACTCTGTTCCAACAAATGAAATTGAACCTGGTCAAGAAGCTGGTTTAGTTCATGTTTCACCTAAATTAGGAACATATTATTTTGGTATTAACGTTGGTAAGCAAGATGATATGGCGGAAGATGTAAAAACAGCATTAAGTAATAAATTAGTAAGACAAGCTATTAATTTAGCAATTGACAGACAAGAAATTATTGATAATGTTGGTAAAGCTGAACAGGTTGCAGCTTATAGCTTTGTACCAGAAGGTATCTATAATCCAGATGGTACTGAATTCGCAGATAAAGAATATTATGATCCTTCTGACATGGATGGAAATATAGAAAAAGCTAAAGAATTATTAAAAGAAGCTGGCTATGAAAATGGTGAAGGTCTTCCTACAATAGAATTAATGTATAACTCAGAAGGTGCTCATAAAGATATCTGCCAAATAATTCAAGAAAACCTAGCTAGGATTGGTATCAATATTGAATTAGCTAACCAAGAATGGGCTGTATTCTTAAATACTAGACAACAAGGTGGATATGAAATTGCAAGACAAGGTTGGATAGGTGATTATAGTGATCCAATGACATTCTTAGATTTATTTGTAACTGGTGGTGGTAACAATGATTCAGGTTACAGCAATCCAGAATACGATGCTTTAATTGCTGCAGCAAAAGTAGAAACAGATCCAGATAAGAGAAAAGAACAATTAAGAGAAGCAGAAGATATCTTAATGGATGATATGCCTATACTTCCAATTTACTACTATACAACTGTTATGGGTTGGAATGAAAATGTTAAGGGTATCCAAGTTTCTGTATTAGGTACAGTTTACTTACAAGGTGCATACAAAGAATAATTAATAAAAAGATGATTTCTATTTGAAATCATCTTTTTTCATTGTTTTTCTAACTTCTTTAGGTGTACAATTGAATTTCATCTTAAATGTTTTATAAAATAATTTAGTATTTGTAAATCCGTGTGTTTCTAATATATCACAAAGTGGATTATTAGTATTAATTAAATCCTTATATATGTGTGCAAGTCGTATTTCATTTAAATATTCTAAAAATGTTTGTCCCATATATTGCTTAAATTTTCTACAAAAATATTCTGGTTGCAAGTGTGCAACATTAGCTATTTCTTGAATAGAAATAGCTTTATTATAGTTTAGTTTAGTGTATTCTAATATAGGTTCAAATCTTGAAAGTGATGAGCTGCTATGTTGTATTTGCTTAGAACCAAGAGTTGTTCTAAAATTTGTATATAGTTCATAAAGCAGTTCAAATACTAAACTTGTAAATTTTAATCTACCAGCATCTGAAGGTGACTTTTCTATTGATTCCATTTCTTTCAATATATATTTTAAGTTATTAGCTTTCTTTAAATATTCTTCATTCTTTGTATTTGAATAAACATCAAAATAAAAGTTTTTATAGTTTGGAATATATTTATTTAATAAAGCAGTTGGAATTTGAATCATAATAGATGTATTTCCCTCAATTGAATGAGTTGAATGAACAACCCCTGAGTTAATTAATATGCAGTCATCTTCTTTTAAATTATATTTATATTCACCAATATCTAATTGTAATGTTCCAGATGTAAGATATATTATTTCAATGGAATTATGCCAATGACTTGATACATATCGTCCTTCATCATTAAACAATTCAATATAAACATCTAAATTTTCTGTAGGTTGTATAATTTCATGAGTAAATCCTTTTATAGCCATAGTTATAACCTCCCTTTATTAAATTATATGTTAATATTCTTATTAATTCAATTTATAAAAAAGATAATATTGACTAATAAATTAGACAATAATGATACTTTTATAACACAATGTAAAAGTATACAATATAAGCATACCAAGTGAAAAACATTATTTTATTCATTGGTTGAATAATATATGATATTATAAATAAATCAATATAGACATATTATTGATTGTAATATGAGGGGGAATACTTATGTATATAAATGGAGTTAATTTAGGAAATTGGTTAGTATTAGAAAAGTGGATGAGTCCAACATTATTTTATGGAACAGATGCAGAAGATGAATATTATCTTCCAAGAAGTTTATCTAAAGAAGTATATGAGTCTAGAATAAAAATTCATCGCAGCGAGTATATAACTGAAAGAGATTTTGCTACTATAAAATCTTTCGGACTTAATGCCGTTCGTATCCCAGTTCCTTATTTTATTTTTGGTGATTGTAAACCTTTTATAGGTTGTGTAGAAGAATTAGATAAAGCTTTCAATTGGGCAGAAAAGTATGGATTAAGTATTCTAATCGATTTGCATACTGTTCCAGGTAGCCAAAATGGGTTTGACAATGGTGGGATATCAGGAGTATGTAAGTGGGCCAAACAACCTGAAAGTGTTCAATTTACCTTGAGCTTATTAGAAAGGTTAGCAGAAAGATACGGAAAAAGAAAAGGTCTTTATGGAATACAAATATTAAACGAGCCTATAACAGAAAATATGTGGGATTTATTTGATATTCAAAATAGGTACAAGCCAGTCGATGAAGAAATGGCTAAAGGAAGTGGTCCTATTTCATTAAAGTTTTTACGTAGTTTTTATATTGATGCTTATAGAGTTATGCGTAAGCATATGCCAGAAGATAAAGCTGTAGTATTCCATGATGGCTTTGATTTAAAATCATGGAAAGATTTTATGAGAGAAGAAGAGTTTAAAAATGTTGTTTTAGATACACATCAATACTTAATGGTTGCAGAAGCTAACGGTTGTGAAAAAAATCTTGAAGCTTATGTGAAATATATTCAAGAAAATTTTGAAAAAGATGTTGAAGAAATGCAAAAATATTTCCCAGTAATTTGTGGAGAGTGGAGTTTATTTAATTCTTATGGTACAGGAGTAGATACCAAAGGAGGACAATCTCCATTAAATGGTGTAGAAGCAAATACGGAAATTCTTTCTTCTGATGAAAAGAAAGAATTATATAGTACTATTGCTAAAGCTCAATTAAATGCCTGGAAAAAAGGAAGTGGACATTTTTATTGGAATTATAAATTACTTTTAGATACAGTTAATGAACCAGGATGGATTGGTTGGGATAGTTGGGACTTAGGAAAATGTGTAGCACAAGATTGGTATCCTATTGAAAAAAATTAGACATTATAAAGTACTGACATTATATAAAGCAATTAATGTTAGTACAAGATAAATTATGAACTATTAAAAAAATTATATTAATAAAAGGAGAAATAATATGATTAGAAATCCTATTTTGCCTGGATTTAATCCAGATCCATGTATTTGTAGAAAAGGTGATGATTATTATATGGCTGTCTCTTCTTTTGAGTGGTTTCCAGGAATTCCTGTATATCATTCGAAAGATTTAAAAAATTGGGAGCTATTAACTCATGTTTTAACAAATGATACAGCTGTAGATTTGAAAAAATTACCTTCAGCAAAGGGGATTTGGGCCCCTTGCTTAACTTATTGTGAAAAAGAAGATTTATTTTATGTAGTGTATGGAGTGATGAATTCCATGAATGCTAGGTATTTTGATGTTGATAATTTTGTAATAACATCAAAAAATATAGAAGGTCCTTGGAGTGAACCTGTATATATACATTCATCAGGGTTTGATGCATCAATTTTACATGATGATGATGGTAGAAAATATATAGTTTCATTAGAATGGGAAACTAGAGAAGGATACGAAAAACCAGGTGCAATTTGTATGGTTGAATATTGCCCTGAAAAGAAAGAAATTATAGGATATCCAAAACGAATTTGGAGTGGTGGAACTAATAGAGGATGTATTGAAGCTCCACACTTAACAAAACGTGGAGAGTATTATTATATAATGTGCGCTGAAGGTGGGACAGGCTATGGACACAGTGTTACTATGGGAAGATCAAAAAATGTCTGGGGCCCATATGAAGGTGATCCTACTAACCCAATAGTAACATCAATACCAGGGGATTTTTATGAAAGACATGATCCGGATCATTTAAAACCCAAATACTATAATCCAGAATCTATTTTACAAAAATCTGGTCATGGTAGCTATGTTGAGACACAGTTAGGTGAAGTATATTTAGTTCATCTTACAGCAAGACCATTTGTTCCAGAGTTAAGATGTACTCTAGGGCGTGAAACAGCTATTCAGAAGATGATTTGGACAGATGATGGGTGGTTAAGAATGGCTGATGGCTCTAATTTAGCAAAAGAGTTTATTGAAGAAAGTAAACTTCCGGAATATAAATTACCCCAAATTCCTAGCTTTGATGATTTTGATAGCGGGGAACTTGGAATACAATATTATTCACCAAGAATTATGCCAACTTCATTTGCAGATGTAAAATCTAGACCAGGTTATGTTAGAATAAGGGGACAAGAATCTAGATGCTCCTTAAATAAAGTTAGTATATTAGCTAGAAAGTTAACTTCTGTATATGCAACTATAACAACAAAGATGGAATTTAAGCCTGAAGTACATCAACATAGTGCTGGATTAATAATGTATTATGATAATATGAATTACATTTATTTAAGAAAATATTATAGTGATACTTTAAATAGTAGTGCTATTTCAATAATTCATTTAGAAAATGGTGAAAAGACAGAGTTTATTAATACTAGAGTAAAAGTAGATGATTCTCCTATTTATTTTAGATTAAAAATTAATGGAAGAAGTTCATACTTTGAATGGTCTTATAATGGTGAAAATTACGAAAGAATAGGTAAAGTATTTGATACAACTAAATTCTCTGATGAGTATTGTAAATATGGTGAATTTACAGGTACATTTGTAGGAATTACTTGTGCAGATAGAGTTCTTCATAAACATTATGCAGATTTTGATTTCTTTGATTATAAAGCTGATGAATCAAAAAATGTAGAGTAAAATATATAAAAGGTAGGTTTGAGAGTTATGCAAGGAGTAATGGAAAATAAAAAATCAACAAACAAAGGGTTATCAATATTTGAGCGTTTTGCATATGGATGCGGAGATTTTGGTTGTAATATAATTTATACTGCAATGTCAGTGTTTTTATTAAAATACTATGTAGATTATGCTGGCGTAAGTGCTGCAGCAGTTGGTACAATAATGTTAATATCTAGATTATTTGATGGTGTAAGTGATCTTATAATGGGAATCATAGTTGATAGAACTAAATCAAAACATGGTAAAGCAAGGCCTTGGATTTTAAGAATGGCAATACCATTTGCTGTATCAGGAATATTATTATTTGCTGTTCCAACTTCATGGGGAACTGCTGCAAAGCTTGTTTACGTATTCATAACTTATAATTTAGTATCTACTGTAATATATACAGCAATAAACGTACCATATTCAACATTAAATGCTTTAATGACACAAAATCCTTATGAAAGATCAGTTTTAAGTGTTTATAGAAATTTATTAGCAACAGCTGGTACTTTAATAATAAACTCTTGTACATTAAGATTGGTTACCTTTTTTGGTAACAATGCAAGTGCTTGGACTAAAACATTTGTATTATTAGGAGCTTTATCTTTAATAGCATTCCTTATAACTTTTTATGGAACTAAAGAAAGAGTAGTTGCAGCAAATGCTGAAAAAGCTAATGAAATTCCAATAAAAGAAGGATTTAAGGCCTTATTTAAGAATAAATACTGGATACAAGTTACATTAATCCTTTTACTTTTATTTATTGGTATGGCTTTAACTTATGGTTCAACAACATTCTATACAGAATTTATATTAGGTGATATTTACTTAGCTGATACTATTAACTCAGTTATGAATATTTCTCAAATAATTTGCATGTTCTTAATTGCTGGCTTTGTTAAAAAATTAGGAAAGAGAAATGTAATGGCAATTGGTTTCATTATAACAATACTAGGAACAATAATGATTGCTATTCCTGGAATTGGTTATGCTACAGTTATGATTTCAAGCATAATTCGTGGTATTGGTAATGCTTGTTCTGGTGCTACTATGTGGGCTATGTTATCTGATACAATTGAGTATGGAGAATGGAAAACAGGATATAGAACAGAAGGATTAGCTAATAGTGCTGCAAGCTTTGGATATAAGGTTGGTAATGGACTTGGTTCAGCAGTACTAGGATGGATACTTGCAATTGGTGGATATATGGCTCAATCAGCAACACAGTCCTCTTCAGCAATTTTTTCAATTCGATTAGTATATGTAATAGTTCCAATAGTAATTTATGCTTTAGTACTAATTATCTTAAAATTCTATAATTTAGATAAAGAATTCGACGAAATAGTGTCTGATTTAAAATCTAGAGCAGAAAATAAATAATATAAAAGTAATCATACCAAAAGGGCTCTTTGAACTGATTTATGCAAAATAAATAAGCAGTTCATTGAAGCCCTTTTTTAAATATTTAAAAGTAAAATATGTATTTATTTAAGAATACTAGTTAATTTCCAAATCCTAAGTTAGTATTATTAAATAAATAATTAGTGATTAAATTTTACTTAAATTTAGCATTGGTTATCATCGATGATATTACCAAATTATAGTACTATAAAGATGAAAAAATATAAATTTTAGCAAAAAGGGAATGAAATATGATAAGTTTAATGATTATTTGCTCATTAGTTTTATTAATCTGTATAACATCTACAAAAATATTATATAAATTTGGAGTTCCTATACTTTTAATATTTATAGTACTAGGAATGCTTTTTGGTTCAGATGGAATTGTAGGTATATACTTTGATAATTATGAACTTGCAAGTGATATATGTTCTATAGCATTAATATTTATTATGTTCTATGGTGGATTCGGTACTAATTGGAAGATGGCCAAGCCTATAGCAGTTCAATCAATACTTATGTCATCATTAGGTGTTGTTATAACTGCTGGTTTAACTGGATTATTTTCTTCAATAGTTTTTAAAACCTCCTTATTAGAGGGTTTACTAATAGGATCTGTAATTGCATCCACAGATGCAGCTGCTGTCTTTGCAATATTACGTTCACAAAAGTTGAATTTAAAGGGATCAATAGCTTCTATATTAGAAATAGAAAGTGGTAGCAATGATCCTTTTGCATATATGCTTACAATTATTATTTTAGGATTAATGTCAAATCAAGGATATGGATCAATAGTTCCAATGCTATTAAATCAAATCATCGTAGGAATTCTAGCTTCAATAGTATTGGCAAAACTATCAGTTTATTTATTAAGAAATGTAATGTTTGAGATAGAAGGTTTTTATCCTATTTTCATTACTGCAATATCTATACTCGCTTATTCATTAAGTGAATATTTTGGTGGTAATGGATACCTAAGTGTTTATATAACAGGTATAATAATTGGAAATAGTAAAATACCTCATAAAAAGAGTATTTTCCAATTCTTTGATGGAGTATCATGGTTAATGCAAATTTTATTATTCTTCTTACTTGGATTATTAGCATTTCCATCACAAATACCATCAGTTATGTTTAAAGGAATATCAATATCAATATTTATGATTTTAATAGCAAGACCTATTGCAACATTCAGCATATTAAGCTGGTTTAAAGTTCCTATTAAAGAGCAACTTTTTATATCATGGGTAGGAATAAGAGGTGCAGCATCAATTGTTTTTGCAATATTTGCTGTAACATATGATGTTCATATAAATTATGATATATTTCACATAATATTCTTTATAGCATTATTTTCAGTATCAGTTCAAGGGACACTTATTCCAAAGGTGGCAAGAAAGCTTGACTTAATAGATGATGATCAATCTGTTTTAAAAACTTTTAACGACTATAAGGAAAATAAAAGTACTAAATTGATAGAATTCACAATTAGTGAAAATAGTCCTATTGCAAATAAAAGTATTATGGACTCAAATATTCCTGAAGATATACTAGTTGTTATGATAAAACGTAAAGGCGATGTATTAGTTCCTAATGGATCAACAGTAATTTTACCCGGAGATACTTTAGTCCTATCAGGTAATACTCTTGCCAATTTTGAATATTATAAAGAAGGAAAAAGTACAAATTTAGTAGAGATTTCTGTAAATAGTGATAGTAGTATTGCTAATAAATCAATAAAAGATTCAAATATAAATAAAGATATATTAATAGTTATGATTAAGCGAAATGATAAAGTAATAGTACCAAATGGTAATACAGTAATAAAGCCTAAAGATATACTTGTTGTAACTGCTAATGATTTCGAAGAGGTTGAATCTTTAGTAATAGCGTAAATAGCATAAATAATAGAAAAAAATAAAGTGCTATCATCATAATATTGATGATAGTATTTTATTTTTTTAACACGAAAATTATTTTCGCATAATCAATTATTTACAAAATTAATTTTTGTTGTTATATTTTAATTAATGGAGTTATCTATAGAAAGGAGGACATACCATGAAAAAAAATAAATCTGTAATTGACATAATTTTTGCTGAATATAATAACTTTTATGAAGCTGAAAAGAAAATAGCTGATTATATTGTTAACAATACGCAAAAAGTAATTGATATGACAATCTCAGAATTAGCAGAATCTGCTGGAGCAAGTGATGCAACAGTTACGAGGTTTTGTAAGAAATGTCATATGAAAGGATTTCATCATTTAAAAATAACTTTAGCAAGAGAACTTGTTGAATCTAAAAAAGATGATGTGAAAATTTCAGGTGATGTAAGTGAAAGTAATATAAAAGAATCATTAAGTAATATATTAGCTAATAAAGTTGAAGAATTAAAACAAACAGTTTCTATGATAGATGAAAAAGAATTAAGTGAAATATTAAATTTAATTAGAAATGCTCGAAATGTACAGTTTGCTGCTGTAGGAAATACAATACCTGTAGCGCTTGATGGATGTTATAAATTCAATCAAATTGGGATACCTTCTGTTACAAATCCAATATGGGAAACGCAAATAGCTTATACATTTAATTTATCAAAAGGTGATGTTGTTATAATAATATCAAATTCAGGATCATCTAAAAGACTAATTGATGTAATTGAAGCTGCAAAAGCTAAGGAGGCTTATATTGTCTCTATTACAAACAGCAATAATTCCCCAATTGCTAAAATTTCAGATTATCATATTAAAACTGCAACACGTGAAAAATTATTTTTGGAAGAATATTATTTTTCGCGAATATCTGCCATGACTGTAATAGAAATATTATATTTATTCTTAACAGTAGGAAAACCTGATGTTTACAAAAATTTAAGTAAACATGAGCAATCTATTGCAGATAGTAAAATTTAATTATAGGAGTGAAATTAATGAAGAAAAGATGTGCAAATGAAGCATTGAGATATATTAAAGACAATACCATTATAGGTTTAGGTGGTGGAAGTACTATTTCATACCTTATATCTTTTATAAAAGAAGCAGGTTTAAATATTGAAGTAGTAACACCATCTTTTAAAACCGCTAGTCTTTGTATAGAAAATGGATTAAAAGTTCTTCCAACATGGTCAGTTAATAAAATATCTGTTGCATTTGATGGTTGTGATGAAGTAGATGAAAATCTTATAGCTTTAAAAAGTGGTGGCGGAATACATACAAAGGAAAAAATAATTGCAACTATGGCAGATGATTATATTTTACTTGTAGATGAAAGTAAGGTTGTAAAAAGATTAGAGTTTAAATATCCAATTGTATTAGAAATTCTTCCAGAAAGTAAGGCTCTTGTTGAAAAGGAAGTTAAAAACTTAGGAGGAATACCTAAAATGAGAACAAGCCCTTCAAAAGATGGTATTACTATAAGTGATAATGGTTTATATTTGATGGATGTTGAGTTTAATAAAGATGATATAAAAGATATTTCATTGCTAAATGATAATTTAAAAAAGATAGTTGGAGTTTTAGATACCTCTTTATTTTATAATATAGCAACAAAAGCTATTGTTGCAAGTGAAGATAAAGTAAGATTAATAGAAGTTGAAAGGTAGGTTATGTAAAATGATAAAAAATTTTAAAGTATTAAGTAATGGTGTAAATATGCCATCTATAGGATTTGGAACATATAAATCTGGAAGTGATGAAGAAACAGCTAAAATTGTTAAGTACGCATTAGAAGCTGGATATAGACAAATAGATACTGCTTCATTTTATGGAAATGAAGTTGGAATTGGTAATGGTATAAAAGAAAGTGGAATTAAAAGGGAAGACTTATTTTTAGTTACCAAACTTTGGAATGATGATCATGGATATGATAAAACAATCGAAGCATTTAACAAATCTTTAGAAAGATTACAAGTTGATTATTTAGATTTATATCTAATTCATTGGCCAAATAAACTAAATTCTGAAACATGGAAGGCCTTTGAGTATCTTTATAAAATAGGTAAAGTGAAAACTATAGGAGTATGTAATTTCAAGATAGGACATTTAGAGGAATTAAAGAAAACTGCTGAAATAATGCCTATGGTAAATCAAGTAGAAGTACATCCTCAAAGTTCTAAAAATGATATGCTAAGATACTGTGAGGAAAATAATATTCAACTTGTTGCTTGGAGCCCAATTATGAGAGGGAAGTTATTTACTAATGAGTTAATGTTAAAATTAGCAGAAAAATATAAGAAATCTATAGCACAAATAACATTAAGATGGCATATACAAAGAGGGGTAATTCCTATACCTAAGTCTTCAAATGAAGGAAGAATAAAAGAAAACTTAGATATTTTTGATTTTGAACTTTCTACTGAAGATATGAACGCGATTAATTCATTAGATGAAGGGTATAATGCTTCAATAACAGGAGTACCTGAAAATACAACTTATCTTGATTTCAAATAATTATACCTTACATTAATTACAAATATAAATTTAGAGAACCACAAATAATATAAGTTGATTATTTGTGGTTCTTTTTTATTATATTTAGATTTGTTTATAAAAATATTTAGAAATTCTTCTAAATATATTTACAAATTCTAAAAAAAGGATATAATGTAATTATAAATAACGATAATCATTATCAATAAAAGAAGGTGTAGAAATGTCTTTAATTTTATCTCAAGTAGGACAAGAAGTAACGATAAAAAAAATAACAGGCAATGCTGAAACAAAAAAATTTCTTAATAGCTTAGGTTTTGTAATTGGAGAAGGAATAACAATAGTATCTGATTTAGGTGGAAATTTAATTGTAAATATTAAAGGAGCTAGAATAGCACTAGATAAGGGAATGGCTAGTAGAATCTTAGTTTAGGGGGATTAAATATGACTACATTAAAGGATGTTAAATGTGGACAAACAGTAAAAGTTAAAAAAGTAGAAGGTGCAGGTCCAATTCGTAGAAGGATAATGGATATGGGAATAACTAAAGGAAGTGAAATTTATGTTCGTAAAGTTGCTCCATTAGGTGATCCAATTGAAATTAATATAAGAGGATATGAGTTATCACTTAGAAAATTTGATGCAGAAATGATTGTAATTGAGTAATTATATAATTGAACAAATAAGGGGGAAAAACTATGTCAATTAAAATTGGATTAGCTGGTAATCCAAATTGCGGTAAAACAACAATGTTTAATAATCTTACAGGTGCAAAGCAATATGTAGGTAATTGGCCAGGAGTAACAGTTGAAAAAAAGGTTGGTAAATTAAAGGGGTATAATGATGTTGAGATTGTAGATTTGCCGGGAGTTTATTCTTTATCACCATATACTCTAGAAGAGGTAGTAACAAGAAACTTTATGATTGATGATAAACCAGATGCAATTATAAATATAATTGATGCTTCAAACATTGAAAGAAATTTATATTTAACAACTCAAATATTAGAATTAGGTATACCAACGGTTATTGCATTAAATATGATTGATGTAGTTGAAAAACGTGGTGATATTATAAATTTAGATAAAATATCACAAATTTTAGGGTGTCCAGTAATTAAGACTAGTGCATTAAAAGGAACTGGAACTAAAGAAGTTGCTTTAAAAGCAATTGAAATAGCTAAAAATAAAACTTCTAATAATTTTAATATGAATTTTTCTCAAGAAGTAAAATCTGCACTTAATGAAATAAAAGCATTAATAAGCAGTGAAAAATTGAAAAAAAGCGATATTAACGATAATTGGATGGCAATAAAACTTTTTGAAAGAGATAGCAACTTATTAGAAAAAGTAACTATTAGTAATGAAGTAAATAATAAAATTGAAAATATCATTAGTAAATGTGAAAAAGAGTTTGATGATGATGCTGAAGGTATAATTACAGCAGAAAGATATGAATTCATAGGTTCTATTGTTTCAAAGATTATAAAGAAAAAAGATAACTCTAAGCATACAATTTCAGATAAAATTGATAAGGTTGTTACAAATAGAATACTTGCATTACCTATTTTCGCTTTAATAATGTGGGGAGTTTACTATATTTCTGTTAGTTCATTAGGAGCAATACTTACTGATTGGACTAATGATACGCTATTTGGTGAAATTATTGGAGAAAATGTAGCTGCATTTTTAGAAAATATAGGAACTGCACCTTGGTTACAAGGATTAATTAATGACGGAATAATAGGCGGTGTTGGTGCTGTATTAGGATTTGTTCCTCAAATTATGTTATTATTTTTCTTATTAGCGATATTAGAAGATTGTGGTTATATGGCTAGAATAGCTTTTATTATGGATAGAATTTTCCGTAAGTTTGGTCTTTCTGGAAAGTCATTTATTCCAGTTCTTATAAGTTCTGGTTGTGGGGTTCCTGGTATAATGGCTACTAGAACAATGGAAAATGATAAAGATAGAAGAATTACAATAATGCTTACAACATTTATTCCTTGTGGAGCAAAGCTTCCTATAATTGCCTTATTTGCTGGGGCAATATTTGGAGGAGCATCATGGGTAGCGCCTTCTGTATATTTCTTAGGAATTTTCATGATTATAATTTGTGGAATTATATTAAATAAAACAAAAGTGTTTAAAGGTGAACCTGCTCCTTTTGTAATGGAACTACCACAATACCATATTCCAAGTTTTAAAGGTGTAATACTTCATATGTGGGACAGAGCAAAAGCCTTTATTGTTAAGGCAGGAACAATTATATTTGTAGCTTGTGCAGTAATTTGGTTTACAAGTTCATTTAGCTGGACATTACAAATGGTAGATGCTCAAGATAGTATTCTTGCAAGCATAGGAAAAGTAATAGCCCCTATATTTGCACCACTTGGATTTGGAAATTGGCAATCAGCAGTTTCAACATTAACAGGCTTTGTTGCTAAAGAAAATGTAGTTGGTACCTTTGGAGTATTATTTGGAATAGCAGAAGCAGCAGAAGATACTCCTGTATTATTAACTCAAATAGGATCAATGTTTACAGCTGCTAGTGGATTAGCATTTATTGCATTTAACATGTTAAATGCTCCTTGTTTTGCAGCTATAGGTGCAATTAGAAGAGAAATGGGATCATGGAAATGGATGTGGATTACTATAGGATTCCAAACACTTACTGCTTATATTGTTGCTTTAATGATTAATCAAATAGGTAGTTTTATTTTAGGTACTGGTAGCTTAATTGGTGCAATTGGTTCTGTTTTAATTGCAGTATTCGCAATTTCTATAGCAGTATTATCAGGTAGAGATATAAAAAGCAAGAAAAAAGTAACAAATGCCAACTAAGATAATTTATTATACTCATTAAGGAAGTGAATAGTATGGCAAACTTTATTATTGGTGGAATAGTTTTAGTGCTATTAATTTTAGCTATTAGAAAAATAGTTAAGAATAATAAGAGTTGTGGATGTCATTGTTCCGGATGCTCTCAAGCGAAATCTTGTAATAATAAACTTGAAATTAAAAAATAACCATTTTAAATAAGCTGAGATTTATAAGTCTCAGCTTATTTTTTATATAAATTATTTTTGCTTTGAGATAATAATCCAATTATTATTACATATTATATAATATGGTAGTTAAATCATAATATAGGAGGAAAAATGGATACTTGGATGGTTTTAGGAATAGATAAAACTAAAGATAAGTCCTTAATAAAAGATAGGTATTTCGATTTGTTAACCAAAGTAAATCCAGAAGATAATCCAGAAGGCTTTAAAATTCTAAGAGCTGCATATGAAAAAGCTCTTGAATATGCTAAAAATGAAAATATTGATGAGGATAATTCTGACTTAGAAAAATGGATTGAAAAAGTTAAAACTATTTATAAGTCATTTTCATTAAGAATAGACATAAATGAATGGAATAAATTACTCAATGAAGATATAAGTTTTTCTTTAGAAACTAAAGATGTGGCCTGTGAAAAATTACTTCAATATTTAATTAATAATATTAATATTCCATGCGAAGTATGGAGATTAATTGATTCACATTTCGAAATAAATGAAAGAAAAAAAGAACTTTATGAACAATTTCCAAAAGAATATATTGATTTTATTATTGATAGAATTGAAAACAATGATATTATAAATTATTACCTTTTTAAAGTTGAAGATAATAAAGATTATGATTCATGGATTAATTTATATTTTAATACAATACAGGAGCTAAACAATAATAACATAGAAGTAGTTAAAACATATTTAGAGCAATTACAAAGTTTTAACATATATCATCCATATTTTGATTTGCTTCAGTGTAGATATCATATGGCTTTAGGAGATTACACTATTTCAAAAAATATAATTTCTAATTTACTAAAAAATTATCCAAATGATATGGCTATAAATTATTATGCAGCAGAATTAAAATGGGTGGAAAAGAATTATAAACATGCTAAAGAATTATATGAGCACTGCTTAGATATTTCTCCAAATAATTTTAATGCAAAAGTAGGACTTGCTGATGTACTTTTAGAACTTGGTGAATTAGAAAAATCTAAGAATATATTTATTGATTTAATTAATATTGATCCATATTATGATTATCTTCGAGAAAGAGTTTCATATATAAATAGCCTTTTGATTGCTAAGCTAGATAATCAGTTAAAAACAAACCCAGATAATAATAAATTAAAATTTAAATTAGCTTGGTGCTATTATGAAAATTTCAATTATGAAAAAGCCATAAATTTAGTTTTGAAAATTAAGTGTAATGATAGAAGTGAAATTATTCAAAAGTATGATATTTTAGGCAACTCATACTTTGATATGGGATCTTATGATACTGCATTAAAATATTTTCATGAACTTTTAAAAAACAAAAAAACTAAAAATAATGAAATTGAGCTTATCAGTATATACAATAAACTTGGTCGAATATATTCAAAATTAAAAAGATATGATGAGGCACTTAAATTCTTTGATAAAGTTTTGAACTTAATGCCTAATAATATCTATTATATAAATTGTAAGTGCAATACATTAATTAAGTTAGGTAAATATGAAGAATGTTTAGAATTAAGTGATATTGGTATAGAAGTAGATAAAAATGATTCACTTATTTACAGTTTTAGAGCTGAATCATTATATAATTTAGGATATTTAAAAGAAGCATTGGATTCTGCTAATAGATGCATTAATCTTTGCCCATACATTAGTGCTCCTTATATTATTAAAATGAAAATATTATTAGATAATCAAGAAAATGAAGAAGTATTGATGGTTTCTAATGAAGCAAACAAATACAAAATCAATGATAGTGAAATTGTATTATGCAAATGTGAGGCCTTAATAAAATTAAATAGAGGAGAAGAGGCTGAAGATTTAATTAAAAATTTATTAATAAATATTAATGACTCTAATGAAGAAAATAATGAAATAAAATGTAAGGCTTTTTACTTACTTTCACTGAATGAATTAAATAAAGATAATTTTAATTTTGCTTTAGAATTAATTAATGAAGCAATCTCTTTTAATTATAAAGATTTAGATAGTTATTATTTAAGAGCATATATTTATAGGTGTATTTTTGAATACAATCTAGCATTAAATGATTATAATTTTATAATCAATAATAATGGAAATATAGCATTTTCATATTATCAATGCGCACTTATATTCAAAGAAATTGGTAAATATAGAATTGCAATAAGTTACTTTAATAAAGTATTAGAAATTGACCCAGATTACCCAAATGCAAAAGAAGAGATTTTTAAGTTGCAGCAAAAGCTAAATAGTTATTTATAATATTAAATTTTAGTTGGGAGGGATATGGCTACGATTAAATTAAAATATTAATATAATTTAATTTAATTTGTAGTCTATGAATATGATAATAGGAATTGATCTTGGTACTACAAACAGCTTAGTATCTTATTTTAGTGAAAAAGGAACAGTAATTATACCAAATAGATTTGGAGAAAAGCTAACACCATCAGTTGTAAGTTTTGGAGATAATGGAGAAGTTTATGTTGGGAAAGTAGCTAAAGAAAGAATGATTACTCATCCAGAAAGTACAAAAGAACTTTTTAAAAGAAGTATGGGCAGTAAAAAAGAGTTTATAATAAATGAAAATAAATTTACTGCTGAAGAATTATCTTCGTTTATTATAAGATCTTTAAAGGAAGATGCTGAAGAGTATTTAGGAAGTGAAGTTAATGAGGCTATAATAAGTGTGCCAGCATATTTTAATGATAAGCAACGTAAAGCAACTCAATTGGCTGGAAAACTAGCTGGACTAAAGGTTGAAAGAATAGTAAATGAACCTACTGCAGCTGCTATAGCTTATGGATTGCAAAATAGAAATACTAACACTAAATTTTTAGTATTTGACTTAGGGGGTGGTACCTTCGATGTGTCAATTCTCGAAGTTTATAAAAATATAATGGAAGTTCATGCTATTGCTGGTGATAATTATTTAGGTGGAGATGATTTTACCGAGATATTAGTTAATATGTTTTTAAGGGCTAATGAATTAGAAGCATGTAATCTTGATTCTACAACAATTGCTATTATAAAAAAACAAGCAGAAGAAGCAAAAAAAATGTTTTCTAAACAAAAAGAAGTAATAATTAAATGTAAAGTTAATGATGAGATACTTAAATATAAAATATCATTAGATGATTATGAAAAAAACTGTGAATTACTATTAGCTAAAATACGTAAACCAATTGAAAGAGCATTAAAAGATGCGGAAATTAAATTACATGATATAGATGAAATACTTTTAATAGGTGGTGCTACAAAGCTTCCTATTATACGAAATTTCGTTGGTAAGCTTTTTGGGCGTTTACCAAATATATCTATTAATCCTGAAGAAGCTGTAGCTCTTGGAGCTGGTATACAAGGTGCTATGAAGGAAAGAAATGAACTAATAAAGGATATTGTTTTAACAGATGTATGTCCATATACATTAGGAACTGAAATATCTGTATTAAAAGAAGGAGAATATTATGAAGGTGGGCATTTTTGTCCAATAATTGAAAGAAATACTGTAGTTCCAGTAAGTAGAACAGAACGATTATACACAATTCATGATAATCAATCTTCTATTAAAGTAGAAATATTACAAGGTGAAAGTAGGTTTGCTAAAAATAATGTTTACTTAGGCGAGATAAACACTCCTGTACCAATAGGCAAAGCAGGTGAACAAGCTGTTGATGTTACTTATACTTATGATATTAACTCTATTTTAGAGGTTGAAGTTACAGTTGTATCTACTAAACTTAAGAAACATCTAATTATAAAAAAGAGTGATAATGATATGAGTGACGAAGAAATTCAAGAAAGATTTAAAGAATTATCTGAGCTTAAAATACCACCTAGAGAACAGGAAGAAAATAAACTTATACTTTCTATGGGTGAAAGTATTTACGAACAAAGTGTTGGAGAAACTCGAAGAGAGGTTGAATTTTATTTAAGAAAATTTGAAAATATACTTGATAAGCAAAATAGAGATGAAATTAAAGCTGCTGCTAAAGAACTAAAAGAAAAATTTGAATTTATATTAAGTAGAAATAATGAATGTTAATATATACCTTCTAATTATCATACAAAATATTTGGATAAATAAGTTGCTATTTCATTTTGTTTTAGCAACTTATTTTGTTTATAAATAAATTTGATACAATATTATAAATCAATTGATTTAATATAATAAAGATAATGTGAAATAAATATGTTACTATAATACTAAATAGAAGATATTAAATTTAATATAAAAAAGAAAGGTGTGCTTAAATGAATTATAAAGATGTTTTAATTAATGCTAAAAGTTGTATTGGTCAATATTGTAAGGCCTGTGTTGAATGTAATGGAAAAGCATGTAAAAATCAAATTCCCGGACCCGGTGCAAAAGGTGTTGGAGATACTGCAATTAGAAATTATGATAAATGGAAAGAAATAAGAGTTAATATGGATACATTAACTGAAAATAAACCTGTAGATATGAGTTGTAATTTATTTGATAGGAAATTTAAGTATCCTTTTTTTGCAGGACCAGTAGGTGCTGTTAATTTACATTATGGTGAAAAATATGATGATATGACTTACAATAATTTATTAGTTTCAGCATGTGCTAATGAAGGTATCTTAGCATTTACGGGAGATGGAACCAATCCAGATGTTATGAAAGGTGCTACGACTGCTATAAAAAATGTAGGAGGTTTAGGTATTCCAACGATTAAACCATGGAATATTGATACTATTAAAGAAAAAATAGAACTAGTAAAGAAAAGTAATGCAATTGCAGTGGCTATGGATATTGATGCTGCTGGTCTTCCATTTTTAAAAAATATGAATCCTCCAGCAGGAGCAAAATCAGTAGATGAATTAAAGGAAATAATTAAAATTTCAAATTTACCATTTATAGTAAAGGGAGTAATGACTGTAAAAGGAGCTTTAAAAGCTAAAGAAGCAGGGGCATATGCTATAGTGGTATCTAACCATGGTGGCAGAGTCTTAGATCAATGTCCTTCAACAGCAGAAGTTTTAGAAGATATAGTAAAAGCTGTTGGTGATTCTATGAAAGTATTTGTAGATGGTGGAATACGTTCAGGAGTTGATGTGTTTAAAGCTTTAGCTTTAGGTGCTGATGGCGTGCTTATATGCAGAACTTTTGTAACAGCTCTTTATGGTGGCGAAGAAGCTGGTGTTAAATCTTATATTGAAAAATTAGCAAGTGAACTTGAAGACACAATGGCTATGTGTGGAGCATATTCAATAAATGAAATAACACGAGATATGATTAGGTATTAATGTAAATTAAAAAAAAGAAAACATACTAAAAAATGCTATAGCTTTATAAATATTACCATTATAAATTTTAATATAAAGTAATAATAAAACTGTGGGTTAAATTAAGGGTTATTATATTAAGTAACAATTACTTTCAAAACACCATATAAGCTAAGTATTTATTAAAAATAAACTATAGATAAATATTTTATTTATAGTTTATTTTTTTATTTTTAAAATGCAGGTTATATTTGTAAACAATGTGTTAAAATATGGTATAATTATTTAGGAATTATTTCTTAATAAAGGAGGAGTAATAATGAGACTAAATGAATCTATATTATACAAACCAACTATTATTAAGTTTAAAAATATCAAAGGGAAAAAATACTTTGGAATAATTAAATTTAATACTTAAAATGGTTGAAGTAAAAAGACGCTTTTCAAATAAAAATCTAAAAAAATTAATAATTCCTTTGATAATTGAGCAACTATTAGCTGTAACAGTAGGATTTGCAGATACTATAATGGTTTCAAATATTGGTGAAACAGCTGTTTCTGCAGTTTCATTAGTTGATACCATCAATATTTTGTTAATAAATATTTTTGCTGCATTAGGAACAGGTGGTGCAGTGGTTACAGCACAATTTATTGGACAAGACTCAAGAAAAAAAGCACGTGAATCAGCTAAACAGCTAATTTTAATAACTGGATTATTATCATTTTTTATAATGATTGCATGCTTAATATTAAATAAACCATTATTAAATTTAATTTTTGGAACTATTGATACTGACGTAATGTCTAAAGCTCAAACATATTTTTATGTAACTGCAATTTCATATCCCTTTATAGCACTATATAATTCTGGAGCAGGATTGTTTAGAGCAATAGGAAACTCAAAAATTTCTATGATAAATGCTGCAATAATGAACGTAATCAACATTATATTAAATGCAGTATTTATATTTGGTTGTGGATTAGGAGTTTTTGGTGCTGCAATTGCAACATTAATTGCCAGAATAGTAACTAGTATAATTATATTAATTATGTTAAAAAGCAAAAAGAATCTTATGTATATTGATAATTATCATAGTTTTAAATGGAATGGATTTTATATAAAAAAAATACTTCTTATCGGTATTCCATCTGGATTAGAAAATGGTATGTTTCAACTTGGGAAAATACTAGTACAAAGTTTAGTAGCAACATTTGGTACTTATGCAATTGCTGCTAATGCCGTTAGTAATAATATTGCACAAATGATGATTATACCAGGCTCTGCAATTGGATTGGCATTAGTAACAATAGTTGGACAATGTATCGGGGCAGAGGAATATGATCAAGCTGTTTATTATATAAAGCGTTTAATGAAGCAAGCTTATGTGTGGATGATAATACTAAGCTTATCTGCTATCATTTTATCTCCAATCCTTTTAAAAATGTATTCTTTATCAGAAGAATCTACTTCCTTAGCAACAAAATGTATTTTAATTCATGGTCTTGCTGGAATGATAATTTGGCCTATATCCTTTACACTTCCAAATGCCTTGCGTGCTGCAAATGATGCAAAATTCACTATGATCGTATCTATATGTTCAATGTGGACATTTAGATACTTATTGAGTTTTTATTTAGGTAGAACATTAGCTTTAGGACTTGTTGGTGTATGGTTAGCAATGATTGTTGATTGGTTCATCCGTGCATTTTTCTTTATATATAGATATAGAAGTGGTAAATGGAAAAATAAAAGGCTTGTTTAAATTGCATAAAGACCTATATTCTTACTACTAGATAAGTATATAGGTCTTTATGCAATTTCTTTATTAAAAATATTTACAGTATAATTATCATAGGATAAAATAGGCATGAATAGGATGGAGGGGATTAAATGAAAAAAGCTATATTTTTCGATATAGATGGAACATTATTAGATTATATGAATGGAATTGTTGATATAACACCAAAAGTTAAACAAGCTATTCATTCCTTACAAGAAGAAGGGCATTATGTTTTTATAGCAACTGGTAGACCATATGCCTTTTTAAGTAAATCAATATTAGATTTTGGCTTTGATGGATTTGTGCTAGCTAATGGAGCACATGTCATTATTAAAAATAAAACTATTTTTAGTGAATATCTAGATAAATCTTTTGTTAGCAATTTAGTAGATGAATTAGAAAATCTTAATATTCAATATGTGTTGGAAGGTGAATATCACTCATATATGAAAGAGTGTTTTAAAGAATTTCATGACTTTTATGACACAGTAGGAGTTTCAAAAGAATTGTTTAAAGTTAACTATTCTTTAGATGATATTGGAATATATAAAATTGAAATGATGTGTCCTAATGATGAAACAGTAGAAAAATGCTTAAATATAGTTCAAAGAAATGAGGATTATGATTATGTTAATAGCATAGCATTAAAATCATTTGAATTGTATTCAAAGAAAAATACAAAAGCAACTGGTATAATTAAAGCTTTAGAATACTTAGATATTGATATAAATAATAGTTATGCTTTCGGTGATGGTAAAAATGATATCGAAATGTTAGAAACTGTTGGATGTGGAATAGCTATGGGTAATGCATGCGATAGTATTAAGAAATATGCAAATGAAATCACAACATCAATACACGATGATGGTGTAGCAACTGGAATTGAAAGATTTATACTTAAAAAATAATAAAAACTCTCTTAATTGATTTAATATCTTTTAAGAGAGTTTTAACTTTTACATTTAGCACCAAAGACTATTCTCTGGCATGCTTTCTAAAATATTATATAAAATTTGAACAAAAGTATCCTTTTTTATATTTCCAGATGATAAAAGCTGTTTATATTGTTTACTTCCAGGTTGACCTTGAAATAAGCTATGTAGTGGAGCAGCTAGTAGATGCACATTACTGCCATTAGCGATTTCTTCTTTAACATATGGAATATATGATTTTATTATTTCTCCACGCGAAATAGGTTTTAAATTTTCATTATCAACTTTTTGTAAATTAGCTAATAGATAACAATCCTCATATGCAGCTCTACCAATCATAACCCCATCAACTTTAGTAAGAGCATCTTTAATTGATTCAACTGTTTTAAATCCACCATTGATTTCAATATTTAAATAATCAAAATCTTTTTTTAATCTATAAACCATATCATAATCTAGAGGAGGTATTTCTCTATTATCTTTTGGACTTAATCCTTTTAAAATTGCTGAACGAGCATGAACAGTGTATCTATCTGGTTTTGCTTTAGATACAGTATCTAAAAATTCTAATAAATCATCGTATCCATCCATTATTACTTTAGCATTTTTATCTTGAATTATTCCTGTGCCATCAATTCCTATTCTATGCTTAATAGTTATTGGTTTATTTGTAGCTTCTTTCATAGCAAGTAATATTTCATATACTAATTTTCTATCTGACATTAATGCGGCACCCATTAAATTTCCTGAAACCCTATCAGATGGACAGCCACAATTTAAATTTATTTCAGAATAATTATATGAATTTGCTTTCTTAACTGCTTTATAAGCATCTTCAGGATTAGATGCAGCAATTTGCAGTGCAACATTACCTTCTTCTTCTCTAAAATAAAGAATTTTATCTAATTCACCATTTAGTATTGCTTGTGCTGTTACCATTTCTGTATATAATAGAATTTCTTTATTCATTAATCTGCAGAAATATCTAAAATGTCTATGTGATTTGTCAACCATTGGAGCAATACTTATTTTAGGTGTTTTTATATTTGAAATATATTTTTCCATCATTTGTATCCTTTCTAATTTTTGAAATTAGTCAATTTTATTATAGCATAATAAATTTTGATTACTTATATAAATAAACATAAATATGATAAATTTTTAAAAGTAGGTGATAGGTAATGATTTTAATAAAACAAAGATTTATTAAATTTAATTTCACAAAAAGAAATGAAAAACCTAAATACATTGTGATACACGATACTGATAACCCAGGCTTAGATGCTGAATACCATTATAATTACTTTAATAGCGAAAATAAAAATGCTAGTGCAGATTTCTTTGTAGATTCAAAACAAATTATTCAAACAGTTGACAGTGATGTTAATTATAGCTGGCATTGCGGTGATGGTCATGGAAAGTACGGAATAACTAATCAAAATTCTTTGGGTATAGAGATATGTATTGAAAAAGATGGGAATCCTACTGAAGCAACTTTACAATCAACATTAGAATTAATCAAATTTTTAATGAAAAAATATAATATTTCTATTAATAATGTAGTTCGACATTATGATGCTTCAAGAAAGAAATGTCCAAAATCATTTATGAAAAATAATTGGTGTAAATGGTATGAGTTTAAGAGAACTCTCTGTAATTCCTAATATTTGTTTTGTATTAAAAAAATAAAAGAACATATATTAAAAATGTTCTTTTATTTATTGAATGTTATAAGTGTGAATTATTTGCAAACTTTTCTGTTACCTCAAGAAATGTTAATATATCTTCTTCTGGAATATTATTTGTTAATTTCTTGAGGAATTCCATCTGTATCTTGTGTAATTCACCAACAATTTCTTCGGATTGAGAAGTTAATTTTAAATGCTGACATCTTCTATCAGATTTATCAACTTCTATTGAAATAAATCCCTTTTTTAATAATGGTTCTACAGCTTTTGAAACATAAGCCTTAGAAAACCCTTTTAATTGAACAATATCTTTAGCAGTATCACACTTTGGATTATTAAATAGAAATGCTAAAATATCTGCTTCTGGTTTTGTAATACCACATTTTTTAGCTGCTTCACAAGAAAGTTTATAGTATAACTCATTAATATGCTTAAATGAATATAGCATTTTTGTAATATTTAAATTATATATCATAATAATCCTCCAATATAGTTGACAGGAAAACAGTTTCTTTATAAACTATTTTATGTGAATATTATATATTTGTCAATTTATTTTAAAGGAGAATTTATAATGCAACAAAATCAAACAGAAGAATTAGGAACTTGTAGTGTCGGCAAATTACTTTTCAAATTAGCAGTTCCTGCAATTGCCGCACAAATAATCAACTTATTATATAATTTAGTTGATAGAATGTATATAGGCCATATAGCCGAAGTTGGTAAGTTAGCCCTTACTGGGGTAGGAGTGTGTTTACCACTTATTATGCTTATTTCTGCTTTTGCAGCATTAGTAAGTATGGGGGCAGCACCTAGAGCATCCATCTTCTTAGGAAAAGGAGAAAAAGATAATGCTGAAAAAACTTTAGGAAATTCTTTCTCATTATTAGTAATTATATCAATTATATTAACTTTAATTTTCTTTTTCTTTGCTGAAGATCTATTATTAATTTTCGGTGCAAGTGAAAACACAATAGAGTATGCAACTAGTTATATGAAAATTTATAGTATAGGTACTATATTTGTACAATTAACATTAGGATTAAATGCTTTCATCAGTGCTCAAGGATTTGCAAAAGTAAGCATGATGACTGTCTTAATTGGCGCGATTTTTAACATAGTACTTGATCCAATTTTAATTTTTGGATTTAATATGGGAGTATCAGGTGCTGCACTAGCAACGATAATTTCTCAAGCATTATCAATGCTATGGATTTTAAAATTCTTAACAGGTAAGAAAACAACATTAAAAATTAAAAGAAAAAATTTATCTTTATCAAAAAACATTGTTTTACCTTCTATTGCATTAGGTTTAGCACCATTTATCATGCAAGCAACTGAAAGTTTAATAGCTGTTTGCTTTAATTCATCACTTTTAAAGTATGGTGGAGATATTGCAGTTGGAGCAATGACTATTTTAACTAGTGTTATGCAATTTTCAATGCTTCCTCTTAATGGTTTGACACAAGGAGGACAACCGATTCTTAGCTATAATTACGGTGCAAAAAATCCAGAACGTGTAAAAAAGGCATTTAAAATATTGCTTATATCATGTGTAACTTATTCTATGATATTATGGGCTTTAGCAATGATAACGCCAAAATCATTTGTACTAATATTTAATAATGATCCTGAACTATTAGATTTTACAAGTAATGCCTTAAGAATATATATGGCCTTATCTGGTATATTTGGAATACAAATAGCTTGTCAGCAATCATTTATTGCTTTAGGAAATGCAAAAACTTCATTATTTTTAGCTTTATTAAGAAAAATAATATTATTAATTCCATTAATATATATTATGCCAATATTTATTTCAGACAAAACAACAGCTGTATTTATGGCTGAACCCGTAGCAGATTTCATTGCTGTTTCAACTACTGCAATATTGTTTTACATTCAATTTAAAAAAGCTATGAATGAAATATCAAATAATACTGATAATACTGAAGAAGTACAGTAAATAAAACTAAAGTAAAATATAAAAAAAATATAATAACTAAGAAGGTGATTTTTTTGGATAGTATTGCAAAGAAAAATTATTTAGAAATTTTAAAAACATTTTTTATTGCTTTAGTTTTCTTAGCACTTGGGTCCTTTATTGGAGTAAATTTTATACCTTATAGTATTAGATATATGTTAAATATAGCATTTTTCATTTTAATATTGGTATCAGCCTTTACAAGAAGAGGCGGATTTGTTCCTAATAAAGTGAGTATGAACATTTATGCCTTTATTTTAGGAATATTAACCGGATCGACATATGTATATTATTTTTATAATTTAGGAGCAGGTACATTTATTTCAATAGTTATAGGTGTAGTTCTTATTTTTGGTATTTCTTATTTAGTAGCATTAAATCAAAGTGAAGAAACTATTTTTCGATTAGGACCAATGATAACAATTGGAATACTGGTGCTACTAATATTAGAATTTATAAATATATTTTTCTTTAAGTTTGGAACATTTGATTTAATTATTTCTGCAATAGGAATAGTAATTTATTCAGTTTATGCATTAGTAATTATGAAATCAATACAAAGTAGGTGTAAGTATAGTATTTTATCTGAAAGTGAAATTGTTACTTTTTCTTTCTCAATTTTTATAAGCTTTTTAAATCTTTTAGTTGATTTATTAAGATTTGTATCAATATTAAAAAATGATAATTAAGATTTACTTAAACATTAGTTCACAAAACTATTATTATGATTTTATCTTAAAAGCATAATAATAGTTTTTTAGTTTCATTAATTATAATATTTTCAATTAAAGCATAACTCAATATTTAATAACATATTAATTTATAATTAAACTATATAATAGTGCTCTTAATTACTAATATATTATATAATCATAATTTTATTGAATATATTAATGAGTTATAAAATATAAATAAACATAAGGAATTAAAGTTATATATATTTATAAAAAAAGTAACATTAAAGATATATTTATCTTTTTTGTTCTATTTATGTTTAAACAATTTATACATTACGTATATCCAATTAGTAATTTTTTAGGAGGAAAAATGAAAACTAAACAAGTTGAAGTTTTACCTTATGATAAAAAATGGAGAATAGAATTTGAAAAAATAAAGAACATTATAGTTTTATCTTTAGCTGATATAATTATTGATGTAGAACATGTTGGTAGTACATCGGTTGAAGGATTAGCTTCAAATCCTGTGATAGATATCGATATTGTAATTCCAACTTACGATTGTTTTAACATATTATTAAAAAAATTAAAAAAACTTGGTTATACTTATGAAGAAAATAAAAGTAATAAAGATATGAAAATATTCAAATATGTTGGTAATACTAATTTAATGGATCACAATTTATTTATATGTTCAAGAAAGTCAAAAGAATTAAAAAGACATTTAGCGTTTAAAGCCTATTTAAAAGAAAATAAAGACAGTCTTAATAAATATAACAATATTAAACTTGAAGCAGCTAATTTATATCCAAATAATATTGAAACATATATTAAGCTAAAATCAGAATATGTAAAAGAAATCTATAAAAAATTGAATTTGCTATAAGAAAAGTTATCTTTATTTATAATTATTTATAATGATATAATATTAGCAAAAATCAAATTTATTTTTATAGGAGATTGTACCAATGGAAAAAATTTTTATAACTAATACTGAAGGCACACCTCAATTTGGATGTAGCTTATGCTATAAATGTAATAGCATTTTTGGGAAAAGCTTATGTAAAGTTAAAAATAGAGGTTGTTGTTGGTATTTCCCCAAGTTTACTTTATATGATATACAGAAGATGATAAAAAGTGAAGAAGGGATTTCTACTTTAAATAGGATTTTAAAACTGCCTAATATTAAAATATATAATTACTATATTCATGCAGTTGGATATTTTGATTATGATAGTCATGATAAATATATAAAAAATAATGGGACATGTGAATTACCATATGCAACAGAGGAACAAATTAAAGAAGTCAGAAGTGAAATTATTTCTGAAAATGATGAATATTATATATATGAAGAATATAATGAATATGATTCAGATAAAAATAATAGTATAAAAAAACCTAGAGTTATAAATGATGTTTCTATGTTCTTTCGAGCTTGTCCCTTTGTAATAGATGGTCAAGGTTGTACATTAAATAAAAAATATAGAACTTATATTTGTAACTTTTTTTTATGTGATGAAATAACTGATAACCTTATAGAAGAGTCTACTTTTAAAAAGTATAAAGAAGAAAGAGATAATTATATCAGATGGATAGAGTGGGAAAATTCTTCTTTAGAGTCACTCTTAAGACATAAAAATATAAATTTAGTTAAAAATTTTAATGATGTAATTAATCTTCTTAAAGAAATTGAAATTAATGAATATGAATTTCCAAATTTAGATGAAATAAATATAAACTTAAAATAAAAATGGTAGCAATTATACTACCATTTTTATTTATTATAAAATTTCAAGTATTTCCACCTTATAATTTTCACCAGGTGCCATTACTTCAGCTATATCCCCAGCTTTTTTTCCAACTAGAGCTTTTCCTAAGTCAGATTCAATACTAATTAACATATCTTCTGGCTTTGCATCTAACGTAGTAACTAGGGTAATTGTATCTTCGAAATCATCATCTAAAAATTTAATTTTAGCTTTTGTATTTATTCCAATAATAGATTTATCCATTCGTTCATCATCAATAATAGTTGATGTTGTAATTAATGTTAATAAGTGTTGTATCCTATTATCATTTTCTCTATATTCTTCACATGCAGCTTTATATTCTGCATTTTCTGATCTATCACCATGAGCTGCTGCAATTAATTTTTCTTTAGCAATTTCTGCTCTACGAACAGTCATTCTATATTCTAATTCTTCTTGTAATTTTTTAATATTTGATTCAGTTAATATTTTTTTCATAAAAAGCGTATCTCTCCTAAAAATTATTATGATAATATTATAAAGATTTATTAAATAAAAATAAAGATATCATTATAAGAAACGAAAAAATTCCAATAATATTTTTACTTAAACTTAAAATTAATTTCTCATTTGAAATTAATTTTTTAAAGATGTATAATTATACTATAATATAAAATTAAATATCATAATAAATTTAAAATACAACGTGTAGTTTGTCGATGTTCAACGTAAGTCCAGTTGCCGATAAATTACACTTTTTTTGTTAGGAGGAAAGGTTTATGTTTTCAAAAAATGAATATATCATTTATGGATCAACAGGTGTTTGTAAAATAATCGATATTGTTAAAAAGAAATTTGGATTTAATAAAGAAAGAGAATATTACATTCTAAAACCAGCATATGATACTAATTCAACTATATATGCACCAATTGATAACGACAAAATTAGCATTAGAAAAATTATGACTAAAGAAGAGGTATACGATTTAATCAAAACAATGCCTGATAATGAAACTATCTGGATTGATGATATGAATTTAAGAAAAGAAACGTACAATGAAATATTAAAAAAGGGTAATAAGAAAGATATAGTTAAGCTTATTAAGACACTATATATGGAAAAGCTAAGAAAAAAAGAAGAGGGTAAGAAACTTAATGCTGGAGATGAAAAAATTATGAATGAAGCTGAAAAGCTTTTGCATGAAGAATTTGCATTAGTATTAAATATCAAAGTAGATGAAGTTTTACCTTTCATTTTAGGTGAATTATCCCCAGAAGAAAAACAAAATTTGAATTTTTAATTATTTAATCTAAAATTAGAGGGTAAGGTATTTTACTAAAACACCTTACCCATAATATAAAATAATAGATATTTCTCTATGAAATTAGTTCATCTATTAGTTGAGATACTGGAACTATTTTATCTATTCTATATGCATTAGATCCACAAAAAATCAAACCATTATCAATATCGCCATAAGCTGCATTTATAAGAGCCTTGCTAATACAATATGGTGTAGTTGATGGATTACATGGAACAAGACAATTGTAACATTTTGTTATTTTTTCACCTTCACTTGCTATCTTTTCTAAAAATTTATTTTTAATAGCTCTTCCAGGCATACCAACAGGACTTTTTACAATTTGTATATCTTTTTTAGTACAGTTAACATATGCATTTTTATATCTTATATCAGCATCACATTCATTAGTAGCTACGAATCTTGTACCAATTTGCACACCGCTAGCCCCTAAATTCATATATTTCTTTATATCATTATTATCAAAAACGCCACCACCAACAATTACAGGAATATCTTGATTATTTTCTTCTTCAAATTCTTTAACAGTTTTTAAGATATCAATTACATTATCATCAAATTTTTCAATTTCGCTTTCAATTTTATCACCCTTAAATCCTAGATGTCCGCCTGCCTTTGGCCCTTCAATGATAATCCCATCTGCAATTTTATTATAATGTTTTTTCCAATAAGTTAATATTAATTTAGTAGCTTTTGTAGATGACACTATTGGCAATATTTTTATAGAACTATCTTTTGTATATTCTGGTAATTTCAATGGTAATCCAGCTCCTGAAATAATTAAATCAGCACCACCTTCAATAGTTGCTTCAACTAATTCTTTGTAATTATTCATAGCAACCATTAAATTAACTCCTATAATTCCATTATTACTAATTTCCTTTGCTTTAAGTATATGCTTTTTTAAAGCTCTAATATTAGCTTCTAATGTATTAGTTTCGAAATCCTTTTCACGATATCCAGGATGTGCAGCTGAAATAATTCCAATAGCCCCATTTTTAGCAACATTACCAGCCAAGTTAGAAAGTGAAATTCCAACTCCCATACCACCTTGTATAATAGGTAATTTCGACAATATGTTTCCAATTTTTAATTCTTTCAATTTCATTTTTTTTACTCCTTCTACGAAAAATACTTTGATAATCAAAATATATTTCAAAGTATAATATAAATTATCTAAAAAGGCAATAAACAAAAAAATTATTGACAAAATTTAAAAGTAGAATTATGATAAAGATGTTTGATGGTCAAAATATTTGAGAAAGGAGTGAAATATTTAACATTTTTTAAAAGCATTTTTTTATTTTATAAAATTATTAATTAGAAATTATTTATTATTATTTATATAAAACAAAAGGAAAACTCGATAAAACATACAAAGGAAAAATATAACTTATTATTTATTATAAGTTGCTTAAGATAAAAATATTAAATTACTTAATATTTTATATTTTTAACATTTTAATTTGATTATCAAATAATTATATTTTAAAAACAAAGGTGTTAAGATGAGTTTAGTGAAGTTTATAGGAGTTGGGCATTATTGTCCTGAAAATATCGTAACAAACAATCAATTATCAGAAATTGTTGACACGTCACATGAATGGATCATTAAAAGAACTGGAATATCTCAAAGAAGAATTTCAAGTGGTGAAGGAACTGTTGATTTAGCAGTTAATGCAGCTAAAAATGCTATGAAAATGGCTAATTGTACTCCTGAAAGTATTGATTTTATTATTGTAGCTACAACATCACCAGATAGGCTTATGCCATCAACTGCATGTAGTGTACAGCAAAGATTAGGATGTATAAATGCAGCGGCTTTCGATATAAGTGCAGCATGCTCAGGTTTTTTATATTCATCAGTAATAGCTAATTCATTATTAAAATGTGGAGAAGGTAAAAGAGCTTTAGTAATTGGAAGCGAAGTTCTTTCAAGAATAGTAGATTGGACTGATCGTAATACATGTGTATTGTTCGGAGATGGGGCAGGTGCAGCTATACTAGAAACTTCTAATGATAGTTCTGGAATAATAAGTACCTGTGTTGGTTCTGATGGAACTAATGGATTGAAGGCATTATCGTCTAATCAATTTCCAATTAAAACCCCTTTTTCTGATTCTACTTTAGAAAGAAAAGAATTTATAGAAATGGATGGCAGAGAAGTATTTAAGTTTGCAATATCAATAATCCCAAAAGTAGTAAATGATTTATTGCAAAAATCTAATGAAAATATTGAGAATATAAAGTATATAATACCACACCAAGCTAACTCTAGAATTATAGATGATGCTGCTAAAAAATTAAATTTAAGTAGGGACAAGTTCTTAATGAATCTTGAACAATATGGTAACACCTCTGCAGCAAGTGTTCCAATAGTATTAAGTGAATCTATAGATAAAGGGCTTATTAATAAAGGTGATAAGGTAATATTAGTTGCTTTTGGTGGTGGCCTTACTTGGAGTGGAATATTATTAGAATGGTAATTTAAAAAATAAATAGAAATGACTAATTAAATTTATTTAAAATGTCAATAATAATATATATTGTAAAAATAAAGAATTTTTGGAGGAAGTAATATGATATTCGATAAAATAAAGGAAATAATAGTAGAACAATTAGGAGTTAATGAAGAAGATGTACAATTAGAAACTAGATTTATAGAAGATTTAGATGCTGATTCTTTAGATTTATTCCAAGTTATCATGGAACTTGAAGATACTTTTAATGTAAAAGTAGAAGATGTTGAAAATATAAAAACAGTTTCAGATGCTGTATCATTTATTGAAAAAGCAACAGCTAATTAGTATTGGAGGTAAAAACTATGAAAAAGGATATATGTAATCTTATAGGTATTAAGTATCCTATTTTTCAAGGAGGCATGGCCTGGGTTTCTGAAAGTAATTTAGCTGCTGCTGTTTCAAATGCAGGAGGATTAGGAATTATAGCAGGAGCTAATGCTCCTGCTAGCCATATACGAGAAGAAATCAGAAAAACAAAAAAATTGACAGATAAACCATTTGGATTGAATATTATGCTTTTATCTGATAATGCTGATGAGCTAGCAGATATAGCAATTGAAGAAGGTGTTAAAGTTATAACTACTGGTGCTGGGAATCCTGGTAAGTACATCGAAAAATGGAAAAACGCAGGTATTATAGTTATTCCAGTAGTAGCTTCTGTAGCACTGGCTAAGAGAATGGAAAGAAGTGGAGTAGATGCTGTAATTGCTGAAGGATGTGAATCAGGTGGTCATGTTGGTAAATTAACAACAATAGTTTTACTTCCACAAGTATGTGATGCTGTTAATATTCCAGTAATCGGAGCTGGAGGAATTGCAGACGGTAGAGGTATTGCTGCTGCTTTCACTCTTGGAGCAAGTGCTGTTCAAGTTGGAACAAGATTCTTAGCTTCAGAGGAGTGTCAAATACATCAAAACTATAAAAATGCAGTAGTTAAAGCTAAAGATATTGATACTGTAGTAACCGGAAGATCTACAGGGCATCCTGTTCAAGTTATAAAAAATAAATTAGCTAAAGAGTATTTAAAGCTTGAAAATAACAATGTAAATATCGAGGAGCTCGAAGAATTAGGAAAAGGTGCTTTGAAAAAAGCTGTTATAGATGGAGATATTGATAATGGTTCATTAATGGCAGGTCAAATATCTGGAATGGTAAATAAAATACAAAGTGTAAAAGAAATAATTGAAGAAATGTTTAATGAATATGACAATATTAAGTGCAATTTTAATTCATAAACAAATGGAGGAATTATGAGAATAGCTTTTATTTTTTCAGGCCAAGGTTCACAATATATTGGAATGGGCAAGGAATTATATGATAACTATCCTGTTTGTAGGGATGTTTTTAATAGAGCAAATGAAATCTTACAATTTGATATTAAAAATATGATTTTTAATGGTAATAAAGAAGAATTAGATATTACAGAAAATACTCAACCAGCAATACTAACTACTTCTATTGCAATCTTAAGAATATTAAATGAAAAAGGTATTGAACCTGAAATTGTTGCAGGTCTAAGTTTAGGAGAATACTCTGCTTTAGTAGCAAGTAATTCCATTGACTTTGAAAGTGCATTAAAACTTGTTAGGAAAAGAGGTCAATTAATGCAGGAAGCTGTACCTCCTGGACTTGGTGCAATGGCAGCTGTTATAGGATTGAATGAAGATATAATAAAATCTAATTTAGATAGTATATCTAATAAAGGTATTGTTGAAATTGCTAATTATAACACACCTAATCAAATTGTAATTGGAGGCGAGAAGGAAGCTGTAGAGTTAGCACAAAATTCTTTAAAAGAAGCAGGTGCAAGAAGAGTAATCCCATTAAAAGTTTCTGGTCCTTTTCATACATCTATGTTAAATGAAGCTTCAAAAAAATTAGCGTTACATTTAAATGATACTGTCTTTAACGAACCAAAAGTAAAAGTTATTACAAACGTAACAGGTGATTTCATTAAAAATAAAGATGAAATTAAAAGTTTATTAGAAAAACAAGTGAAATCATCTGTTAAATGGAGCAATACAATTGAAAAAATGATTGATGAAGGCATTGATACTTTTATAGAAATCGGACCTTCCAAAACATTAAGTAGCTTCGTTAAAGAAATAAGCAGAGGTAAAAAAATTAAAGTAAACATCTTTAATGTAGAAGACTTAACTTCACTTAATAAGACATTAGAAGGAGTTGAAACTAAATGTTAAAAGATAAAAATATTATAGTAACAGGAGCTACTAGAGGAATTGGGAAAGAAATAGCACTAACATTAGCTCAAAATGGTGCTAATATTGCTATAAACTATAGAAATTATAATGAAGAAGTAGAAGAACTAATTAATTCAATAAAAGAATTTGGAGTAGATGCTATTGCTGTAAAATGTGATGTTAGTAAATCGGATGAAGTAGATAACTTTATATCTGAAGTTAAAAATCATTTTAGTTCAATAGATGTATTAGTAAATAATGCTGGAATAACTAAAGATGGATTATTATTAAGAATGAAAGATGAAGATTTTAATAGTGTTTTAGATGTAAATTTAAAAGGAACATTTAATACTACAAAATCAATATCACCAATAATGATTAAACAAAAGCATGGAAAGATTATTAATATATCTTCAGTTGTTGGTATTGTAGGAAATGCAGGACAATGTAATTATGCCGCATCTAAAGCTGGAGTAATAGGCTTTTCTAAATCAGTGGCTAGAGAGCTAGCTTCTAGAAACATAAACGTTAATGTCGTTGCTCCTGGATATATTGATACTGATATGACAAAAAGCTTACCTGATAAAGTAAAAGATGAAATATTAAAAAGTATACCTATGAAAAAAATGGGTAATCCTAAAGAAGTTGCTAATTTAGTATTATTTTTATCATCAAGTTTATCTGACTATATTACTGGTCAAGTAATAAATGTTGATGGTGGAATGGTAATGGCTTAAAAGGAGGTTTTACTTTGAAAAGAAGAGTAGTAGTAACAGGTCTTGGTGCTGTAACACCAATTGGAAATGATGTTGAAAGTTTTTGGTCTGGAATAAAATCAGCTAAAAATGGAATAGATGAAATTACATTATTTAATCATGAAAATTTAAAAGTTAAAATGGCAGGAGAAGTTAAAAACTTTGATCCTACATTATATATGGATAAAAAAGAATCAAAAAGAATGGATAGATATACTCAATTTACAATAGCTGCGGCTACTGAAGCTTTAAATGATAGTAAAATTAATCTTGATGAAGCTAATAGAGAAAAAATAGGTGTTTTTTTTGGTTCTGGAATTGGAGGGTTATCAACACTTGAATCTCAAATAAGAACTTTAGTAGTTAAAGGACCTAGTAGAGTTTCACCATTAACTATACCAATGTCAATATCAAATATAGCCTCTGGAACAATAGCTATTAAATTTGGTTTACTAGGTAGCAGCTTTAGTATAACATCAGCATGTGCATCAGCAACTCATTGTATAGGTGAAGCATATAGAAACATTAAGGATGGTTATTGTGATGTTATTTTCGCTGGTGGAGCAGAAGCTTCAATTTGTGAATTTGGTATTTCTTCATTCCAATCATTAACTGCATTAAGTAAAAGTGAAGACAGAAATAGAGCCTCTATCCCATTTGATTTAGAGAGAAATGGATTTGTAATGGGGGAAGGTGCAGGAGTATTAATATTAGAAGAACTTGAAAGTGCTTTAAAAAGAGGTGCTCATATCTATTGTGAAATTGTTGGCTATGGTTCTACTTGTGATGCATATCATATAACTTCACCTTGTCCTGATGGAGATGGTGCTTATAGAGCTATGAGAGATGCAATGTTGGATGCAGATGTTGAACCTAGTAAAATCTCTTATATTAATGCACATGGAACTGCAACTGAAATCAATGATAAAGTTGAAACATTAGCAATAAAGAAAGCTTTTGGAGATAACTATATGAAGCCATATGTTAGCTCTACAAAGTCAATGACTGGTCATTTATTAGGTGCAGCTGGTGCAATAGAAGCAATTGCATCTATTAAAGCAGTAGAAGATAACTTTGTGCCACCAACAATAAATTATGTTCATCCTGATCCTGATTGCGACATAAACCTAATAGTAAATGAAGGTAAAGAAAGTAACATTGAGTATTCTATGTCAAATTCATTAGGCTTTGGTGGTCATAATGCAACTCTTATATTTAAAAAATGGAGGTAGCTTAAATTGTTAGACTATAACCAAATTAAAGATTTGATAAAGGAAATAGATTCCTCGTCATTAAGAGTTTTTGAATTAGAAGATAGTGATATTAAGTTAAAACTAAGTAAAAATAATACTACTAACTGTATTAATGAAACTATAAATGATATTCAGCAAGAGGATTTAGTTAAAAGCTTAAATAATGTTAATAATAATACAATCATGTCAGATAGAAATGACAATATACCAATTATTGATGAAAATGTAACAATTGTTAAGTCACCTTTAGTAGGCACATATTATTCCTCTTCAACTCCTGGTGGAACACCATATGTTGAAGTAGGTACGACAGTAAAAAAAGGAGATGTGTTATGCATTATTGAGGCGATGAAAATAATGAATGAAATAACTGCTGAAGTAGATGGAAAGATAATCGAAGTATTAAGAGAAGATGAAGATATTGTAGAATTTGGAATGGAGCTTTTCAAAATAGTTTAACAATACTTCATAAGTTAATAAGGAGAAATTTTTATGGATATAAATCAAATAAAAGAAATATTACCCCATAGATATCCTTTTCTATTAATAGACAGGGTTATAAGTATAGATGGAAATAAAATAGTTGCAATCAAAAATGTTACTGCTAACGAAAATTATTTTCAAGGTCATTTTCCTATAGAGCCTGTAATGCCAGGTGTATTAATAATCGAAGCTTTAGCTCAAACGGGGGCAGTAGCAATATTAAGTAAAGATGAATTTAAAGGTAAAATTGCTTATTTTGCAGGTATAGATAAAGCTAAATTTAGAAGAAAGGTTGTACCTGGTGATACATTAAGATTAGAAGTTGAACTTACAAAGTTACGTGGTAGAGCTGGAGTAGGATATGGTATAGCTTATGTAGATGATAAAAAGGTATGCGAAGGAGAATTAACCTTTATGGTAGGTTAATGGAGGTATTTTTATGATTAGAAAAGTTTTAATAGCTAATAGAGGCGAAATTGCTGTAAGAATTATTCGTGCTTGTAGAGAGCTTGGAATAAAAACTGTTGCTATTTTCTCTGAGATTGATAAAGATGCCATGCATACAGAACTTGCAGATGAAGCTATTTGTGTTGGAACTTCAAAATCTAAAGATTCTTATCTTAATGAAAGTAATATATTGAGTGCTGCCGTAGTTACTGGTTGTAATGCCATTCACCCTGGATTTGGCTTTTTATCAGAAAAGGCAAGTTTCGCAAGTATGTGTGAAGAATGTAATATAAAATTCATTGGCCCTAGTAGTGAAACAATTAGCATAATGGGCAACAAATCAATGGCACGTGAGATAATGAAAAAAGCAAATGTTCCAGTTATTCCTGGAAGCGATGGACTTATAAATAATATTGAAGAAGCTAAAATAGAAGCAAAAAAAATAGGATACCCTATAATGATAAAGGCCTCTTCAGGTGGTGGAGGTAAAGGAATAAGAATTGTACCTAACGAATCTGAATTGGAAAATGCATATTTTACTGCTAAAACAGAAGCTAAAAATAATTTTGGCGATGACTCTGTTTATATGGAAAAATTTATTGAAAATCCAAGGCATATTGAATTTCAAATTTTAGCTGATTCCTTCGGAAATGTAATTCATTTAGGTGAAAGAGATTGTACAATTCAAAGAAGAAATCAAAAGGTGCTTGAAGAAGCACCATCTATAATTTTAAGTAATAAATTAAGAGAAAAAATGGGAATAGCTGCAGTTAATGCAGCAAAAGCAGTTAACTATATAAATGCAGGAACTATAGAATTTTTACTTGATAAACATGGTGATTTTTATTTTATGGAAATGAACACTAGAATACAAGTTGAGCATCCAGTTACAGAAATGATAACAAATGTAGATATTGTAAAGGAACAATTAAATATAGCAAATGGTAAAGAATTATCATTATCTCAGGATGATATTGTAATTGAAGGTCATGCAATTGAATGTAGAATTAATGCTGAAAATCCTAATAAAGGTTTTGCTCCATGCCCAGGTAAAATAAATTTTTTAAATATTCCTGGTGGAAATGGAATAAGAGTAGATACTGCTGTTTATAATGGGTATAGTATTCCACCTACTTATGATTCAATGATTGCTAAGCTTATAGCTCATGGAAAAACTAGAGAAGAAGCTATAAGAAAAATGTTACGAGCATTAGATGAATTTGTCATAGATGGTGTTGATAATAATATAGATTTTCAAATTAGTATATTAAATAATGAATTATTTCGCTTAGGAAATTATGATACTAGTTTTATAAGCAATGAATTTAAACTATAAGTTGGTGATATTATGAGAATTTTTAAAAAGAAAAAATATGGAGTTATAAATGTTCCTTTTATTGATAACAAAGATATCCCAATAGTACCAGATGGAGCCTGGGTTAAATGTGACCATTGTGGCAAAATATTATATAAGAAAAACTTAGAAGAAAATTACTACATGTGTAACAACTGCAATCATTATTTTAGATTATCAGCTCACGATAGAATTAACTTGATATGTGATCAAGATTCATTTATAGAATTTAATAGAAATATGGAAACAAACAATCCTATGAAATTTCCAGGCTATGAAAAGAAAATAGCTAAATATAAAGATAGTTCTGGAATTACAGAAGCTGTTATAACTGGTACTGGTTTAATTAATGGTAATAAATCTGTGATATGTGTAATGGATTCTCATTTTATGATGGGAAGTATGGGAACTGTTGTTGGAGAGAAAATTACATTAGCTGTAGAAAAAGCTATTGAAGAACATTTGCCAATAATAATTTTCACTGCCTCAGGTGGAGCTAGAATGCAAGAAGGAATTTTATCATTAATGCAAATGGCAAAAGTAAGTGCAGCTCTTGCTCGTCATAGTAAAGCCGGATTACTTTATATAACTGTCTTAACAGATCCAACTACTGGAGGTGTAACAGCAAGCTTTGCAATGTTAGGTGATATAATTTTAGCTGAACCTCATGCTTTAGTTGGTTTTGCAGGAAGAAGAGTAATTGAAGGCACAATAAAAGAACAGTTACCTGAAGACTTTCAAAGTGCTGAATTTTTATTAGAAAAAGGATTTGTTGATAATATTGTAAAAAGAGATGAAATGAAAAATGTTTTATCGCTTCTATTAGGGTTGCATAATCAAGCAGGAGGTGATTCTATTGACAAAAGCAATTAAAGCTTGGGATAGATTATCTATAGCTAGAATGATTGATAGACCAAACGCAGAGGATTATATAAAATTAATATTTGATAATTTTTTTGAATTACATGGAGATAGATACTATGGAGATGATAAAGCTATAATTGGGGGTATAGGAAAGCTTGAAAATACTCCTGTAACTATAATAGGAATCCAAAAAGGAAAAAATTTAAAAGAAAATATGGAAAGAAATTTTGGTTCTCCTTATCCAGAAGGTTATAGAAAAGCACTTAGATTAATAAAGGAAGCTGAGAAATTTAATAGACCAGTAATTTGTTTTATTAATACTTCTGGAGCCTACTGCGGAGTTGAAGCTGAAGAAAGAGGTCAAGGAGAAGCCATTGCAAGAAATCTTTTTGAAATTTCACAAATCAAAACACCTATTATTTCTATTATTATTGGTGAAGGTGGAAGTGGTGGTGCCATTGCATTAGCTTGTGGTGATAGAGTTTGGGCTTTAGAAAATTCCGTTTATTCTATTTTATCACCTGAAGGTTTTGCATCAATTTTATTAAAAGATTCATCAAAAGCTAAAGAGGTAGCAGATGTAATGGGAATAACAGCTTATGATCTGCTTTCTAACGGTGTAATTGAAAAAATAATAAATGAGCCTACTGGTGGTGCTCAAACAGATATTAAATCAGTAGCGAATGATTTAAAAAAATCATTAATATCAGAAATAAATGATTTAAAATCAATGGATGTAAATGAACTTATTAATCAAAGGTATGAACGTTATAGAAAATTTTATTAAAATAAAGGAACAAGTTATTTATTTAACCTGTTCCTTTATTTTTTAAGGTAATTATACAGAGGTATGTGTAGCTCAATACACAAAATGTATCTTACATTAATAATTATTGCCACTTTTTCTATTTTATACACTAAAAATAATTTTTTTTATAGTTATAAAATTGAGCCTTTCAGACAAATATAATAATTATAAGCTGAAAGGCTATATATATAGGAGAATATTATGAGTTTTTTGATATTATATATTATATGGTAGAAGTTTTAAATTATGATTACTAATAATTTAATTTTAGGAGGGTATAACATGATTAATTCAATAAAATCTTCAGTATTTTATCACATATATCCATTAGGGTTTTGCGGTGTGATAAATAATAAAAAAAATTATACAAAAAAAGCTGGATTATCAAAGATTGATGATAAATGGATAAATCATTTCACTCAACTTGGAATAAATTCAATTTACTTCGGACCATTATTTCAATCTACCTATCATGGATATGATACCATTGATTATTTAAAAATAGATGATCGTTTAGGAACAAACGCAGACTTTAAACAATTAGTTAGAAAATTACACGATAATAATATTAGCGTTATTGTTGATGGAGTCTTTAACCACGTTGGACGTGAATTTTGGGCATTTAAAGATGTTATAGATAAAAAATCTCAATCACCATATACATCATGGTTTAATATTAATTTTAATGGAAATAGTAACTATAATGATGGCTTCTATTATGAAGGATGGGAAGGACATTATGATTTAGTCAAACTTAACTTATATAACAAAGAGGTTAAAAATTATCTTTTTGAAGTAATTGAAAAGTGGATAAATGAATTTGAAATAGATGGAATACGACTTGATGTTGCATATTTATTACCTAAAGAATTCTTAAAAGAACTTAGAGAAAAAACAACTCAATTTAAAAATGATTTTTGGCTAATGGGCGAAATGATTCATGGTGACTATAATAGTATAGCTTCACCAGAAATGTTACACTCAGCAACCAATTATGAACTATATAAAGGTTTATATTCAGGTCATAATGAAAAAAATTATTTTGAAATCGCTTATTCTTTAAATAGAGAATTTGGTGATTATGGTATTTATAAAAATATAGACTTGTATAATTTTGTTGATAACCATGATGTAAATAGAATTGCTTCAATGGTTAATACAAAGGAATATTTAAAAAATATTTATACAATACTATTTACTATTCCTGGAATACCATCAATTTACTATGGAAGCGAGTGGGCAATAGAAGGTGATAGAAAGATAAGTGATTTAAACCTAAGACCAGAATTATTTTTAGAGGATTTTGAAAATGATATTGATGCAAAAAATATAGAAAAGTTCATTTCTAACTTAATATCTATTAGAACTAAAAATATAGAATTAACACAAGGATGTTATAAAGAAATTTTAGTCAAAAATAAACAATTTGTTTTTGGAAGAGGATATAATGATAAATGGATTTTGATTGCTTTGAACCTTGATAATAAAGAAGAAATTTTACAATTTAATGTACCTTTTGCAAATAGTACATTAATTAATCTACTAGATAAAACTGAAAAACTAAATGTAAAAGACTATAAATTAAACATTTCTATACCAGCCTTTAGTAGTAAAATATTAAAAGAAGAAGAATAAAAAAATAAAGCTACATAAATTATAAATCATCATAAAATCTATTTATAATTTGTGTAGTTTTAATTTTAGTTAATACTTTTCATTATAAGCATTAATTATATATGAAAACGATAATATTACAAATATTGCAGTATTAATAAATATAATTGGTGGCATAAATGTACTAATTAATTTTAGTGTATAAATAGGATATGGAATTCTTAAAGCATAATTAATTAAATATTTTATTAATATTATAAAAAATATATTGAGTATAAAATAAATGAATTGCAGTATAAATGATTTTTTACTGTAA